>DATGFS010000051.1 GCA_035308905.1 bacterium
CACCCGTACGCCCAGCGCCGCCAGTTCGGCCCGAAACTCGTTGATCAGCCGCTGCAGCGCTTCCAGATCCGCCCGGGTCACCTGTGGCGCCGGCGCCGGTGCCGGAATCTGAATGCTCTCGATCCGCGCCAGTAACCGCGCCACCACCATCGCCATTTCGTACCGCGTCATGGCGCGGTCGCCCTTGAAGGTCCCGTCGGGATATCCCTCGACCAGGCCCTTCGCCGCGAGCTCAGCGATCGCGTCGTATGCCCAGTGGTTCGTAGGCACATCGGCGAACGGCTGCGCAAACGCGGGGGCGACCATCGCGAACATGACCACGGTCGCGACGGCGAGCGCGAGATATCTCATGCCGCCCATTCCCCTCCGGTTTGCGCCGCCACAGGGCGGCGGCGCAGCGCGACGACCAGGCCGCAGGCGAGGGCCACGGCGAGAATGCCCGCGGTGACTTCAGGCCACCCGCCGTCCGACGCCGCCAGGCCGTCGAGACGGACCGAGATCGCGTCCCCGGGGCGCACGGGTCCGGCCGACCACCGGACGTAGCGGCGGCCCCGCTCCGTGACGACGCCGCCGCGCAGGCCCGTTCCCGACGCGCGGATGCCGCGTTCCGGCAGGAGCATCTCCACGTCGTTCGCTCCGTACGGCAGGATCCAGCGCACCGTGGCCGTGGCGCCGCGCGGCTCGAAGACAAAGGCGTACGCCATCTCGCCCGCGGCGAAGAGCGGCGGGACACCGTCCACGATCACCCCGTTCACGACCCGTGGGCGGCGCCATCCGCTGACGAAGTCGACCGGCTCCACGCGGCGGGGACGAGGCGCCACCTCGGGCAGCGGAAACAGCAGGCGGTCCCGCTCTCGTCCCAAGATGACGTGATCCGGCTCCGTGGCCAGCCGCTGGATCACGCTTACGCGCAGCGCGCCGCCGTCGGATTCGACGACCATGAACGCGACCGTCCCGGTGACAGGCAGCAATTCCCCCCCGGCCTCGGAGACCGTCGCAGCCGGGTTCGCCCGGGCCGCCGGCACAACCGCGACCACGAGTGCGCCCCCTATAAGAATGAGAGCTGCGCGGACGCCTCGTCCCGAACGCCGCGTCCGCCCGGCCGAGGGCGACGCCGCGGTCACGGCGCTATCACCACGGCCAGCCGAAAGATTGGCAGCGCGTACCCGAGCGCGAGCCCCGGACCGTCGTCGAGAACCGTCAGGTGCGGCACCTGATAGGTCAGGACCGTGCGGTCCTTGCCTTCGTAGATCATGGGGTAGAGATCGATCAGATGCACCCCGGGCCCGCCCGTGGCCGTCAGGTAAATCGTCACGTCGCCCCGGCTGTTGAATCCGCAGGCGTAGCCCTCATAGGCGTTGTCGTAGGTTACCGCCACGCCGTTGTCGAGCTCGGTCCACCCGATGCCCCTGATTTCCACCTTGAAACGCTCGCCGGGCTTGACTCGCGCGGGCGCCACGGCGACCAGGCTGCGTTGGACGAAGTACGGCGTCGAGGCGACGACCTTTCCGTCTTGCACCAGCTGGATCATGTGCCAGCCGCCCAAATCGTCCGGCACCGCCAGCCGCTGGGCCAATGAGCCGTCGGGCTTGACGGTGGCCGTCGCAAGCTTGTTGGTGATCACCGGCGACATCCCGGTCATCCGGTTGCCGGCTCCCATCGTCGCCCACACGACGTCCGCCGGGCCGCCCCCGCGCAGTCCCTTCGCACTGAGGTCGATCCGCGAGAGAATCGGACCGGCGCCTGGGGTGGCAGTGACCGACACGCCGGGCGCCGGGTCGGACGTCGGCACCATCGCGCGCGCGGCGGCCTGAGACAGCCGGGCCACGCGCGCCGGCGCCGGCCAGTCCAGGCGGTTCGGCGGAACGGCGCCGCCGGCCGTGACGGTAAACGTCCAGGTCCGGTCGATGCAGAGATGAAGGATCGTGCATCCGGCCCCCTGCTGCGGATTGAGATACGGCGTGCCGGCCGAGGCGACGTCAAATTGAACCACGTGCGGGCCCGGACCGCCGGCGGCCCGGAAGCGCGCATGCGCTGCGCCTCGCGTCGTCACCGCGGACACGAATCCGAGGTAACGGTTGTCGTAGCGGATCGCCGACGTGCTCCAGGGCGCCGGGGCCATCCCGTGCACGGCGACGTCGATCGGCGTCCCGACCGGCCCGCTCGTCGGCGTCATCGTCGCGCCGAAGTCCACGTGGAAGTCCGACTGGGCGATCTGGCGGCCGTCGAGGACGGCCGCGACCTGATGCGGGCCCCAGAGATCCTCGGGCGCCGTGAACCCGACGGCCACCCGGCCCTGCGCATCCGCCACGGCCCGGCCGAGGAGCACCGGCGCCGGTTGGTAGTCGACGCCGGAGTACGTCACCATGCCTTTCGCGGCGTTGGTGCGAAACTTCCCGTCTTCGGACAGCCACCCGATCGCCAGCTGCGCGCCGGGCGAGAAGCCGATGCCCGTCAGCCGGACCGCCGTGCCGGGCAGGCCGTGCACGGGTGACAGCGTAATCGACGGCTCCGCGGCCGCCTGCGCCCCAGGCATCCCGGGCCCCACCGCCAAGACGGTCAGGAGTGCCATCACGATCCATCGAACTCCGTGCATCGCCGTCCCCCCCCGGGCAAGCGCCCTCTTATAGTGAGGAGCCAGTCGACTGGCGACTGGCTCCCCGGCTACGACCGATGTTCTGCGCCGCTAGAACGACCACCACGTGTAGAAGAGCAGCATGTCGTTGTCGCCGGCGTTGCGCCCCTTGCCGTCGTAGTTCGTCGTGCCGCCGTTGAATTCCAAGAAATACTGGTATTGGAGCCCGACGCGGACGTTGTACCAGGGGAACCCCTTGCCGGTGTTGTTGGCGAACGGCGTCCAGTTGACCTCCGCGATGATCGACTGCGTATCGGGGCTGTGCGCCGCGCTGCCGGTGAGGCTCCCGGTCGGGTAGAGCTTCGTGTCGGAGCTGCCGGAGATTGCATTGTAGGCCAAGGTGGCCCCGTACGTGTTGTTCCAGTAGTATGCCGCGGCAACGCGGAACTGGTTGAGGGTGTCCGACCGGTTCGACGTCTTGCCCGCGTTGAACGACGCGGTGCGGTCCTGGTCCTCATGCAGATAGTTCGCGGTCACGGCCAGCGTATTGGCGCCGAAGGTGCGCTGGTAAATGAGATCGACACCCCAGTCGCGATACTCATTTTGCGCAAGCGGGTTGGCGATGCCGGAGACCTTGTTCAACGGCGCGTCGAAGTACAGCGCGCCGACCTCGAGAAAATTCGTCGCCCACGTGCGCTGCCAGGCGAGCCGGAAGTAAGGCGCGCTGCCGTTGATAAACCCGACGGCGGGATTGCTCCGGCCGAGCAGCGTCAGATCGTCCGTGCTGTAGGTCTGGTACTCTCCGATCTGCGCGTAAATGCTGTTGTCGAAGAACGCGTAGAGGCTGGCCCCGACCACGTTCGAGCCGAGCGAGTTGATGATGGGCCGCGCGATCGGCGCGACGGCGTTGGTGGGCCCGAAGTACGGAAAGAAGTATCGGGCCCCGTCGCCGGAGTCCCGGCTTCCGTAGAGGGCGTTGTCGTACGGATCGCCCTGGGTCGTCTTGTTGTTCAGGTCGAATCCCAGCAGGAGCGAGTGGCCGCCCTTCAGCGCGATCGGCTTGGTGAGTTTGAGGTCCGACGGCCCCTGCCCGATGTAGGTGGGCCGCCGCGCGACGAGGCCGTCGCCCAGGTTGATGTAGATCTTTTCGAGCACGCCAGCGCCCCACGCCCCCTTGCCGTAGGTGCGGCCGGTCGCGATGATGAAATTGGCGCAGCCCGGGGTGACGAAGTTGTTGGCGCCGTATCCGACCGGCGCCGTCGGCCGATCCTTGGCGAGGCCGGTATAGCTCGGCATGAAGTTGACATTGAACGGCATGCGCGACCAGGGACCGGTTCCGCCGCCCAGCGTGTAGCCGTTGACCTTGAACGACATGCCGAACGGTGTCAGTTCTGGACCGAAGCCGCCGACGTGACAGGCGCTGCACGGAGCGCCTGTCTGCCCGGCGAAGCTGGGCACCGCGTCGGCCGGTGAGATCCACAACATCGCGAGCCCGACCGCCAGCGTTCCCAGACCCGCCGCACGCGCAACACCGCGAACCACAGTCTACTCCCCCTGTCCGGCGCCCGCCGGAGTGTTGGAAGGAACGGTCTTACTTGACTGTGATGGTCGCCGCGCCGGACGGCGTCACGCTTGGTTCGGTGGCCGTCGCGGATACGACGAGCGCGTCCCACTGGCCGGAAATCGCGTGCCCCGGCACGCCGCACACGAGCTCGTACGTCCCGGGCTTACTCGCCTCGAACGTGAAGGTCAGCTGTTGGCCTTTGGCGCTGCCCGCGGCGAAGTTCGGGGTCGTCGCGCCGGCAAACGCCGGGCTGGACGGCGGCGCCACCTGCGTGTGGGCGCCGGACGCCAGCACGGCCAGGCTGTGGTTCGTCGTATCGGCGTTCTCGAAACGCACGAGCACCTGCCAGCCCGCAGGAACCGTGATCGTCATTGCGCCGCGCTGGTAGCCGTTGAACGCAAAGCCGCCGTTCGCCGTCTTGTTGGCGGTGATCGTGATCTCGGCCGTATGCGTCGCCGCGTGCAGCAGCGGCGTCCCGAGGACCAGCGCACCCGCCGCCACGAGAGACAGCACAACGAGTCCCCAGCGCAGCGCGCGCCCGGCCCGTGCGATCTTCTGTTGCTGCTTCAAGGATCACCTCGGCACAGATATGGCATCGTGAGGCAAGGCCACCGGCAATCATCATACGGACGTGGCGGCGGGCGCGATATCGGATGAAACACCGATCCCTTATCGGTCTCTCGACCGATAAGACACACATCGGCTGTGCCGCGGGCCCCGCCCCACGCGAAGAGGCCGGTGAACGTCCCACCGGCCTCTCGATCGGTCCCCGCCCCACCGGTCTAGAACGAGAACATGGTGTACAGGAGCAGCTCGTTGTTGTCGGCGGCATTGCGGCCGTGCCCGTCGTAGTTGGTCGTCCCGCCGTTGAATTCCAGGTAGTACCGGTACTGAAGCCCGACCCGGTAGTTCAGCCACGGGAAGCCCTTCCCGGTGTTGTTGCCGTTGGGCGCCCAGTTGATTTCGCCGATGATCACCTGGGTTTCTGGGCTGTGGGCCGCGCTACCCGTCAGCGCCGTCCCGGGATACAGCTTGGTGTCCGTGCTGCCGAAGATCCCGTTGTACGCCAGGACCGCCCCGTATGTCGCGTTCCAGTCGTAGAGGGCGGCGACCCGGAACTGGTTCAGGAAGTCGCTCGGATTCGACGTCTTCCCGGCCCCGAACGACGCGGTACGGTCCTGGTCTTCGTGCAGGATGTTGGCCAGCACCGTCAGCGTGTTCCGCCCGAACGTCCGGTTGTAGGTCAGATCGAGGCCGTAGTCGCGGAACTCGTTTTGCGACGCTGGGTTCGCGATACCCGGAATCTGGTTGAGGGGCGCGTCCAGGTACAGCGCGCCAACCTCCAGGTACTGGGTCCCCCACGTGCGCTGCCAGGCGACGCGGAAGTACGGCGCGTTGCCGTTGACAAACCCGATGGTCGGCGGCGATGTCTTCCCGAGCGTGGTGATCGTGTACGGGGCAAACGTCTGAATGATCCCGGCCTGCACGTACAGGCTGTTGTTCCAGAACGCGTAGACGCTGGCCCCGAAGTTGGACGTGCCGAGCGAGCTGAGCATCACGCTCGCATTGCCGCTCACGGCGTTCGTGCCGAGGAAGCTCAGCGGGAAACTGTAGCCGTACAGCGCGTCGTCCCAGGGGTCGCCCATGGTCGCCTTGTTGTTCAGATCCAGGCCGAGCAGCAGCGGCTTCCCGCCCACCGTGATCGGCCTCGTGAACTTGAAGTCGGAGGGAGCTTCGGAGAACTTGATGTTGCCGGGGCCGGTGGGAAGGCTCATCCACATCTTGCCGATGCCGCCGATGCCCCACGAGTCCTTGTCAAACGTGCGCCCCGCCGCGAAGAGAAACGACGCGCACCCCGGCGTCACGAAGTTGTTGGGCCCATAGTTCGTGGGCGCCGTCGGCCGATCTTTGCCCAGGTTGACGAACGACGGATTGAACTGAACGTTGAACGGCATGTGCGACCACGGCCCGCTGCCGCCGCCCATCGTGTAGCCGTTCAGTTTGAACGAGATCCCGAACGGCGTGAGCAGCGGCCCAAACCCTCCGAGGTGACAGGCGCTGCACGGCGCGCCCGTCTGGCCCGAGAAGCTCGGCAGCGCCTCCGCGGGGGGGATCCACCACGCCGCCAGCGCGATCGCGAGAGCCCCAAGAAAAGCCGCGCGGCGGGCGGCCCAGGGACGTACTGCTCGGTCCGGCGGCGTACACTTCGGTGACGGTTGCATCACGAGGCGCATCATGGTGAAGATGATAGGAAAGCCAACGATTCGCTCCATCCGTGGAATTACGGAGGCCGCATCCGGAAAAATGCGGAGGCAATCCCCGGCCCGATGTTCGGGCGGAGACCCGAGGACGGTATCGGTGGTGCATCCGATACCGGGCTCGGGGATGAGCCTTTACGATAGGCGCAGGTGAGGCCCGTGCAGACCCGGTCTGGGACGGCGCTTATTCGCGTGCTCGTCGTGGACGACCACCCCGTATTCCGCGAAGGGACCCGCCGCATTCTGGAAGCGCTTCCCGACATCCGCGTTGTCGGCGAGGCCGCGGACGGGACGGAGGCCGTCCAACTCGCGGACGTGCTGCGGCCCGACGTCGTCATTCTCGATATCCGGCTTCCGGGGCTGAACGGCGTGGAGGCCACACGCCGAATCGTCCATATGGCTTCCGATACCCACGTGCTCGTGTTGACCGCCTATGACGACGACGGGTACGTCGCGGCGCTCATGAACGCGGGGGCGCTCGGCTACCTGCTGAAGAGCGTCTCCGGTGCCGAGCTCGCCGAGGCCGTGCGGACGGTCAGCCGGGGTATGCCGGTGCTGCACCCGGTGATCGCCCGCAAGGTGGCGCGCTACTGGGCGCAGTCCACCGATCCGGCCAGGCCGGGGGTCACCACGATCACCTCGCGAGAAGTGGAGGTGCTGGATCTGGTCGCGCAGGGCCTCCACAACAAGGAGGTCGCCGAACGGCTCGGGCTCAGCACGCGAACCATCGAAACGCACCTCGAGCACATCTTCGCCAAACTCGGGGTGTCGTCTCGCACCGAGGCCGTGACGCTTGCGCTGACCCGCCACCTGCTGCACACCGACAGCACGCCGGATCCAAACGCCGGCGGCACGCCATGACCGCCGGCGCCGCAGCCGCTCCGGCGCCGGCAGCCGTTTGCGACCGGTTGCGGGTGCCAATCCGGGACTGCCGATTCTGGACGATCCAGGCATTGGTTCTGCTCATCGCGGCGGCGGACTTCGCGGCTGACGTTCTCCTCGCGCAGAACGCCGCGGTGAGCGTCGTCATCGTCACCCTGTTCTTCATTCCGGTGACGTACGCCGCCGTTGCGTTCGATTTCTGGCGGGCCACCATCACCGCCGTCTGGTGCGTGGTCGTAGATGTGCCGATCATGCTGGTTCAGCATCGTGGAGCGCCGGAACTCGAACAGATGTTTCTCCTCGCCGCCATCGTCGGCGCCGGCATGTACGTGGCGTATTGGGTGGACCGAGAAGCCGCGGCGCGGGCCGCCCTTCGACTGTACGCGCGCGCCGTCGTACGCGGACAGGAAGATGAACGCCGGCGGCTGGCCCACGACCTGCACGACGAGACCATCCAGGAGTTGATGATCCACTGCAGGCAGCTCGACGAGTTGAACCACGCGATGAGGGCGCACGGAGCGGACGCGACGGCCAGCGTGCGGGACGCCCGCGACTCCGCCGAGCGCATCGTACAGGAGCTCAGGGAGCGGATTCGCGCGCTGCGTCCCGCGGTGCTGGATGATCTGGGACTGGCGGCCGCTATCGAGCAAATCGTCGGCCGCTACCGGCAAGAGACCGGCGCAACCGGCGAGTTTCGTGTACACGGCGCCGCGCGCCGGCTTTCCGCCGAGACGGAGGTCGGCCTGTTCCGCATCGCGCAGGAGGCCGTCCGGAACGCGGAGCGGCACGCCCGGGCGACCCGTCTGCACGTCGATCTGGGATTCGACGCCGGTCAGGTACGGCTGCGCGTCATAGACGACGGCGCCGGCTTCGTCCTCGACGGGAACCGTGGATTGGCCGCCGACGGACATTTCGGCCTGCTCGGGATGCGGGAGCGGGCCCATCTCCTGGATGGAAGCCTGGACATCCGCACGAGTCCCCGCGGGGGAACCCAGATCACTGTCGCGGTTCCCGGATAACGGCCGGCCCGCCCCCGTCCCTCACTCGTCGACGACGTATTCGAACAGCCACACGCCCAGCACCAGCACGATCACGTCGAACGCCGCGAGAAAGCCGGCGGGCCCGAGGATCGCGCCAAACGGCGCGCCTTCGAGCGCCGCGCTCACGCCGGACAGCGAGACCACGATCGCGGGCAGGGTGACCGGCACCAGGAGAATCGGAAGCAGGACCTCGCGCAGACGCGTCGCCGCCGCCATCGCCCCGAGCAGCGTGCCCGTCGCCGCAAACCCCACGCCGCCGAGTCCGAGCGGGAGTGCCACCCCGGCGATCCGCCGGCCGAGATCCGGCGTGACGAGCACCGTCTCCGCGAGCACGATCACGGCCATGACCAGGAGGGTGAGCAGCAGATTCGCGGCGGCCTTGGCCAGGAACAGCGTGCCGCGGCCCACCGGGGACAGCAGCACGCCGGAGAACGCCTGACGGTCCTGCTCCAGCGCCTGCGAGCGCGCCAGGCCGAGCGTTGCCGCGAAGACGACGGTGATCCAGAGAATGGCCGCGGTGACGGCCGGGGCCGGGGCGCTGCCGACCGCGACGCCCTGCACCACCAGGGCAAGAAACGCGACGAGGCTCATCGACGTCACGAGCTCGCGCGTGCGCAGCTCCGCCAGCACGTCTTTCCAGATGAGCGCCGCCGCGGCCCTCATCGCCCGCGATACCAGGCGTCGACCGCCGCGGCGTCGAGACCGGCGAGCGGGAGCGGCGGGCCGAGGCGTCCGCCGCCGAGCACTCGCGCCTCACCGCCGATCCGCACCGCCTCCGCGGACTGATGCGTGGCCAGCACCACCGTCCCGCCGTCCCCGCGAAACCGGTCGAGGTGCGCGGCGAGCTGCGAGGCGGCGTCCGGATCGAGGCCGGCGAACGGCTCGTCGAGGATCAAGACGGCCGGCTGATGCAGGATGGCGCGCGCCACGGCCGCGCGCTGGCTGAGCCCCCGGGAGAGCCGGGCGGCGACGGTCTCGCGGTACCCGGCGAGACCGAGCAGCGCGCAGACCTCGTCGATCCGGGGGCGCGGCGCGGCGAGATCGTACAGCGCCGCGAACAGGCGGAGATTTTCGGCCACCGTCAGGCCGCCGTAGAGCATCGGCTCGTGCCCGACGTAGCCGATGCGGCGCCGCGCGCGCGGATCGGTGAAGAGCTCCTCGCCGCCGACGAGGACGGTCCCCCGCTGGGGGCGCAGCAGTCCGGCGAGCGCGCGCAGGAGCGTCGACTTACCGGAGCCGTTCGGCCCGAAGACGGCGAGGGCGCCGCCGGCGGGGACTTCCAGGGAGACGCCCCGCAGCACCCGCTCGCGGCCGAAGCCGCGCCAGACGTCGCGGGCGGCGACCGCCGCGTGGGCCGCCGGGGAGGCCGACGCGGCGGCGGAGTCCTCGGCGGCGGCCTTCACGTTCGCGCGCGCGTCAAGAACGGCCGAGATCCGGCACGAGCGCCGCGACCTCGTTCGGGTCGAACAGGAAGAACGGGTAGCCGCGGAACTCGACCACGTCCTCGGCCGGCGGCTGGGCGTTGAGGGCCGCGAGCTGCGCTTCGGCGCGGGCGATCTCGGGCGCTAGCGTCCTGGCCAGCAGGGCGTTCGTTTCCCGGATCCGCTGCGTCGCCGCGCGCCGCTCGCGGCCCGGGCGCATCGTCTCGACCTCGCGAATCAACCGCCATTTCTCGTCGACGAGGTGCCGCTCCGCCTCCCCGGCCGCGGCAAGGTGCCGGTCGGGGTTGTGCCGGAGATCCATGAGGCGGCGCTCGAGCGTGTGGCGCTCCCGCGCGGGATCGCGCTCCCCGCCGAGCGGCAGGTGCAGCGTCGCGGTGGCGACCGCGTAGGGCGCGAGCCCCGCGGTGAACAGCCGCTGCGCGAGCGGATCCGTCACGCGGTCGTACCGGCCTCCGCCGACGCCGTGGATGAAGAGATCGCCGAGGCACAGCCGCGTAAACAGCGTGAGCATGAGCGCCTTGGGCCGCACCGCCACGCCCGAACCGGCGAACATCTCGACACCGCCGGGACCGGCCGGAATCGTCGCCAGCGGACGCTCCGCGGAACCGAGCACCAGGCGGCCGCCCTCGCGCGAGGCGTACAAGTCCATCCGGCGGCCGCCGTGGAGAATCCAAAACGGCGTCTCCGTTCGGCCGCCGGCCTCGACGAGGTTCGGGAACGGATTGGCGGCGGAGCGCACGCGGTGCGCGCGCCGGTAGTCGTCCAGGCAGCCGTTGTAGGCGTCGCGCAGTCCGCGCGGGTCCTGCAAGAGGTGCAGCGCGAACGCCTCAAACTCCGGCGTGGACGCGAGCGTTGACACGTTCATGTCGAGATACCGCGGCGCGCCGGCCCGAGCCTCGTACGCCCGCCGCAGACCGTCGAGATACGCGGCCAGCGTTGCGGCGCTCCGGCGGACCGCCGGCTCGGCGGCCGCGAACGCGGCGAACCGGTCGAGCAGGTCGGGCATCCCGAGGGTCTCGAGGTCGCCGCGCACCGCGGCCGCGAACCCGGCCCACGCATCCGGCGGGGGCACGGCTGCCGACTCGAGCGGCACGTCATCGGCGAGCGGGACCAGCGTCCGGGTCGCCCGCCCGAGGCCGTCGCGTCCCGTGGGCACGCTCGCGGAAATCGCGCCCGTCGCGTCCGAGTCGACGACGCAGTGAATGCCGGCCGCCCCGTTGATTCCGCACACCTTGCTCAACAAGAAGTACTTGATCCAGACGCCCGGGTGAAAGAAGACCGGCTGGTGTCCCATCAGGACGAACGGCCGGTCCGCGTCCGGCGCCCCCACGAGCTTCGCTGCGCGCTCCCGGGTCCGCCGGCGAAAGTCGCGCAGCGGCACGCCGAGGACGGCCCCGCCGGCGCCCGGATCGTGCACCTTGACCAGCGACGGCAGGCGCTCCGGAGGCGGGACGATCAGGGTCTCGCCGGAGCGCTCCGGGATCGCGTAGTCCGTCTCCACTGCCGGGGAGTCCGGGGCCGGGCCGCCCCGCGCGGACGGGCTCACAGCACGTCCCCGAGGCTCGCCACGCCGATCGGCTCTTTGGTCGCGAACGGCTCGCCGTACGGGCGGCGGATCCGGCTGCCCCAATACGCGGCGACGGACCGGATCGTGTCGAGGATGCCGAGGTTGTTGCGCTCCTCGTTGAACTGCGAGCGGTAGCATGCCACGGCCTCGAGTTTGCGTTCGATGTGCTCGGAGATGTCGACGATAAACGCGGGGACGACCTGCAGCCGGTAGTGCGTACAGAAGTAGTGCACAATGCGGTCCGGATAATGCGGCGCCCCGCGCATGTCGGTCCGCGTCAGCTTGGCGTAGAAGCGGGCCGCCTCGCCGAGACGTTCCGCCGCCAGATGATCCGGATGGGCGTCCACCCAGTAGGGAATGCACAGCAGGTCCGGCCGGACCTCGCGGATCACCTCGGCCACCGCCACGCGATTCTCCACCGTGTCCATGAGGTACCGGTTCGGCAGCGGCAGCGTGATCCGGCGCTCGACGCCGAGAAGGCGGGCGGCGGCCCCGCTCTCGGCGCGCCGGCGCTCCGGCGATCCCATCGGCGTCGGCTCGCCGTCCGTCAGATCGAGCAGCGTGACGGTCTCGCCGCGGGCCACGAGTGATGCGACCGTCCCGCCCATCCCGATCTCGGCGTCGTCCGGGTGCGCGCCGATTACGAGGACGTTCGCCACCGGCTGACCTCCCGGTCGATGATCGTGAGATAGTAGGTGCGCCGCGCCTGCGGGTCGTCGAGCCCGCCCCAGAACCGCCGCTCCGGATTCTTGTAGATGCGCGGCACCGGGATTTCCGCAACCGTGAGCCCGAGCCGCGCGGCCTGCAGCCACACCTGCAGCGGCAGCCCGTAGCTTGGCTCGTCGAGACGCATGCGCGCCAGACCCGTGACGCGGTACGCTTTGAACCCGCACCACGCGTCGGTAAGCCGGAAGCCCGTGAGCTCGTTGACGATCCGCGTGATCTCTTCGTTGAGCCGCTGCCGGTCCGGCGGCGCGGGATCATCCTGGGCCCCCGGCGCCTCCGGATGATAGCGGCTGCCGGAAACGATGTCAAACCGGCGTGCCGCCGCGAGAAACTCCGGGATCAGCCGCGGCTCGTGCTGGCGGTCGCAGTCGATCGTGACGGCGATGTCGAACTCGCCGTCGACCGCGTAGCGAAACCCATCGATCAGCGACTGGCCGTAGCCTTCATTCACCGCGTGCGTCAGCACGTGGACGTCCGCGAGGCGCGCTTCCGCCGCGGCGAGGATTGCCGCCGAGCCGTCGGTCGAGCCGTCGTTGACGACGACGATGCGCGCGGCCGTGTGGCGGCGCACCTCGTCCAGCACCTCGGCGAGCGTCGCCGCCTCGTTGTAGAGCGGCATCACAACGACGGCGCGCGGCGGTCTCGGTGTCTCGGTCATAGGCTAAGGGGTGCAACGACGGCGGGACGCCGGCTATGCCCCGCCGGGATCAGCCGCGTTCGGGGCGCCACCCGCCGGGGATCGCCTGGACGCGCCCGCGACGAGATGCCGGCGTCGTCGCTAGCCTCGTCGCAGACGTTCCGCGGCGGGGCGGGCGAAGTACGTGAGAATCAGATCGGCGCCGGCCCGGCGAATCGCCGTCAGCACTTCGAACATCGCCTGGGTCTCGTCGAGCCAGCCGTTCGCGGCCGCGGCCTTCAACATCGCGTACTCGCCGCTCACGTGATACGCGGCCGTCGGCATCCCAAACGTCGCTTTGACCCGGCTGAGCACGTCGAGGTAGGGCAGCGCGGGCTTGACCATCACGATGTCCGCGCCCTCCTCGATGTCGCTTTGGACCTCGCGGAGCGCCTCCGCGGCGTTGGCCGGGTCGAGCTGGTAGGCGCGCCGGTCGCCGAAGCGCGGCGCGCTTTCCGCGGCGTGCCGGAACGGCTCGAAAAACGCGGACGCGTACTTGGCCGCGTAGGCGAGCACCCCCACATCGGCGCGGCCCGCGGCGTCGAGCGCGCGGCGAACCGTCCCGACCTGGCCGTCCATCATGCCGGACGGCGCGACGAGATCCGCTCCCGCGTCCGCGTACGACAGCGCGATCCGCGCGTAGGCCTCGAGGGTCGCGTCGTTGTCGACGGCGCCGTCCCGGACGACGCCGCAGTGTCCGTGTGAGGTGTACTCGCAGAGGCACAGGTCGGGAATGAGCACGAGCCGGTCGGCGAGCTCGCCGCGCAGCCGGCGCAGCGTCTGCTGGACGATCCCTTCGGCGTCCCACGCGGGGGTCCCGGCCTCATCCTTGCGCGCGGGAATCCCGAATAACATCACCGCGGGCACGCCCGCCTCGGCCAGGGCGCCGCACTCTTCGACGACGCTCGTCATCGTGTGCTGGAGCTGTCCCGGCATCGCCGCGATCGGCGCGGGCCGCGACTGGCCCTCCTTTACGAACAGCGGCGCGATGAAGTCCGCCGGGGCGAGCGCCGTCTCGCGCACCATCTCGCGAAGGCGCTCGGTGCGCCGGAGGCGCCGGAACCGCCGATCGGGAAACCCCATGCCGCTCACCGTCCTCCGGAAGTCACGGCGGGCCCCGGGCGCGGGCTGAGGGCGGCGCGCAGCGCGTCGACGAGGCCGGCCAGCGTGTAGGTCGTCGCAACCACGCCGACGCGCAGGCCCGCCGCGCGCGCCGTCGCGGCCGTGACCGGACCGATGCACGCCACGAGCACCCCCCCGAGCGCCCGGCGCACGTCCGGACCGGCGAGCTGCAGAAAATAGCGTACCGTGGACGAGCTCGTGAACGTCATCGCGTCGATGCGCCCCGCGCGGACGGCCTCGAGCACCGCCGGCGCGGGCGCGTCGTCCGCCTCGGTGCGGTACGCCGACACGACGTCCACCGCGGCGCCGAGCGCGCGGAGCCCTTCCGGCAGCACGTCGCGCGCGACGGCCGCGCGCGGCAGCAGGATGTGCACGCCGCGTAGATCGTGGCGGCCGAACGCCGCGACGAGCGCCTCGGCGCGGAACTCCCCGGGTGACAGGACCGCCCGCAGGCCGTGGTCGCGGAGCGCTTCGTCGGTGCCGGGCCCGATGACCGCGAGACGCGCGCCGCCGAGCGCCTGGGCCGTCGCGCCGAGGGCGGTCAGCCGCTCGATGACGGCGGCGACGCCGTTCCGGCTCGTGAACACGACCCAGCCGTAGTCGCCGATCCGCCGCAGCGCGGCGTCGAGCGGTGCGTAATCGGCGGCGGGCACGATCCGGATCGTCGGAAATTCGAGGACCTCGGCGCCCTCGGCCTCGAGGAGCCGCCGCAGCCGGCCGTCCTCGCGGGGCCGGGTGACCACGATCCGGCGGCCGCCGAGCGCGCCGCTCACGGCATCTGCCTGACGGGCTCCCGCGCGGGGGACGCCGCCCGGTCGCCGGTGATGTCGGGCGAGTCGGCGAACACGCGATCCGCCACAGAGAGACCGAGCCACCGCGCCGCGCCGACCGGCGCCGTCGCACGGTGCCGGCGGACGACGCGTCCGTCCTCGGTCGCCAGCAGGCCTTCCAGAATGACGCGGTCGCGGTCGACCGTCGCGAGCGCGCCGGCCGGCGCGCGGCATCCGCTGCCGAGCCGGGCGACGAAGGCGCGCTCCGCGGTCACGGCCTCGTGGGCCGCAGAATCGTCGACCAGGCGCACGAGGTCGAGGACGGCCGGGTCGTCACGGCGCGCCTCCACGGCCAGCGCCCCCTGCGCCGGTGCGGGCAGCATCACATCGGGCTCGAGCCATTCCGAGACCCGGTCCTCCCACCCCATCCGCACCAGTCCGGCGGCGGCGATGCAGAGCGCGTCCGCGTCCCCGCGGTCGAGCTTCTGCAGGCGCGTATCGAGGTTCCCGCGGATCGACACGATGACGAGATCCGGACGGCGGGCCCGCAGCTGCGCGGCGCGCCGGAGACTGCTCGTCGCGACCCGCGCGCCGGCGGGCAGGCCGGCGAGGGATTCTCCGCGGCGCGAGACGAGCACGTCGCGCGGATCGGCGCGGGTCATCACCGCGCCGAGGCAGAGGCCCGGATGCAGCGCCGTCGGGAGGTCTTTCGCACTGTGCACCGCGACGTCGCACCGGCGCCCGGCGACCGCCGCCTCGAGCTCTTTGGCAAAGAAGCCGATGCCCTCGAGCTGCTCGAGGGGCACGTCGGAAGCGCGATCTCCCGCGGAGTGAATGATGACCGTCTCGACGGCGACCGCGGGCTCGCGCGCCCGAAGGGCGTCGGCGAAGATCTGCGTCTGCCGCAGGCTCAGCCGGCTTCCGCGCGTGCCGACACGCAGTGTCCTGGCCATCGAAAGCGTCGCGGCGCCGGCCTTGCGGCCGGCCTAGCGGCGGCCCCTTTTGCCGGATCGCTTCCGGGACGCGGGACGGCCCGACGCTCGATGGCCCGCGCGGCGTGAGACAGCCTTCGCCCGGGCTGCCCCCGCGGCCCGGCGGCTTCCCGAGGCGGGACGGCGGCGCGGCGCGCCGGCGGCCGCCGCGGCGCGCCGGGCTCCCCTTGCGGGACGTGCGGCAGTACCTCCTGCCGGCTCGAACGCGCGCGCGTCGTACCACGCCCACCGGTAGGTCGTGGGGCAACGCAGGTACACGGGCCCGTCGGCCCGCTTCGCGACCTCATGAGACACGTCGCAGAAGATGCAGCGGTAGAGTATGCCTGCCATTCCCGTCCCCCTCCCCTGTCTAAAGCAGCTTGGTGCCGTTCATCTGCAGCCTGAACTGACAGTGCAGCCACTGCGCCGCCCGGCGGCACATCGCCATGCGGGGCAGGAAGATCTCGAAGTACTCCATCACCTGCGAGATCCGGGTATCGATCGTGAGCTCGAGCGTCACGCTGCGCGCCGGGGCGTCCACGCGCAGGAACGAGTGCTCGACGGCGTAGTTCACCCGATCGTGGATGTCGAACGTGGTCGGGTCGGGGTTGCGCACGCGGGTCCGGTGCACGTCCGACTTGTCGGCGATGATCAGCGCCGCGCACACGTCGCTCACGGGCTCGCCGGTCAGTTCCTCGTGGTTGCCGATCGCCCCCATCACCACCGCCATGTCCAGCGGGTCCATTCCGAGCCGCGTCAGGATGCGGCTCGCCAGCAGCGCGCCGGTGGCCTCGTGGCCCACGCGGCCCACGAGGTTGCCGATGTCGTGCAGGTATCCGGCGATCGCCGCGAGCTGGACCAGGCGCTCGTCGTCGTCGAGGCGTCGCAGGATGTTGCCGGCGATGTTGGAGACCAGCGTGGCGTGCCTGAAGCCGTGCTCCGTATAGCCGATCGCCCCGGTATACTCGTTGGCCTTCGTCAGATAGGCTTCGACCTCGGAGTCGCGCTTCACGTCGTCGAGGACGATCGGCCGCCGCCCCGGGGCGCTGGGGACCGCCGGGCCCGCGCCCGGCGCCGGTTCCGGCATGCCCTAGGAGCCGGCCGCCGCGCCCTTGTTGACGACGGACTGCACCGCCGTCCGGTCCGCCTGCACGCGCACGTTCTGCGCCAGTTCGAGCAGGACCCGGTTGTCCCTGAGCTCCACGATCACGCCGTACAGTCCTCCACGCGTCAGCACCCGATCGCCTTTCTTGAGGCGCCCCAGCATCTCGCGGTGGCGGCGCTGCTGCGTCTGCTGGGGGCGGATCGCGATGAAATAGAAGACCGCAAAGATGACCACCAACGGCATCAACTGCGCGATCTGCTGGCTGGTCACCCCCGAGGCCTCCCCTGCTGCGGTTCCGACGGCGCGCGACACGCCTTCTGCGGTTCGCCGGGCCTTCCCTGTCTGACCTATCCTACCATGCGGTCTTATAGCGGGCGAGCGCCGCCTCGCTCCACGCCGCGAACCGGTCTTCGAGAATCGAGTCGCGCATTGCCGCGACGAGACGCGCCATGAACGCGATGTTGTGAAGGCTCACTAGGCGCGGCCCGAGCATCTCCCCGGCCTTGAACAGATGGCGAAGGTACGCGCGCGTGTACCCGCGGCACGCCGGGCACGGGCAGCCGTCCTCGAGCGGCGTGAGATCGGCCGCGTGCGCCGCGTTGTGCAGCTGCAGGCGTCCGTCCGCGGTGAGGGCGACGCCCGTCCGCCCGACGCGCGTCGGAAGCACGCAGTCGAACATATCGACCCCGCGCCGCACCGCTTCGACGCTGCTCGGCGGCACGCCGACCCCCATCAGGTACCGGGGCAGATCCGAGGGGAGCCGCCCCGTCACCGCGGCCAGCAGGTCATACGTCATCGTGCGCGGCTCGCCGACCGACAGTCCACCGATCGCGTAGCCGGCGAACTCGAGGCCGGCGATCTCGTCCGCCGCGCGGCGGCGCGATCCCGCGTCGAACCCGCCCTGGACGATCCCGAACAGCGCCTGATCGGGCCGCCGGTGGGCGTCCCGAGACCGGCGGGCCCATACGGCGGTCCGGCGTTCGGCCTCCTCTACGGCGGAGGGGGGCGCCGGGTAGCCGAGGCAGACGTCGAGCGGCATGATGATGTCCGCGCCCAGCCGTCCCTCCAGATCGACCACGCTCTCCGGCGTTAGGTGGATCTCGCGCCCTTCGACGGGAGACCGGAACGTCACGCCTTCGTCGGAGACCCGGCGCAGATGGGCGAGGCTGAACACCTGGTAGCCGCCGCTGTCCGTAAGGATCGGCCCGTCCCAATGCATGAACCGGTGCAGGCCGCCGGCCCGCTCGATCAGGTCGATCCCCGGCCGCAGCATCAAATGGAAAGTGTTCGCGAGCACGATCTGCGCCCCGGCGCCGCGGACTTCTTCGGGCGTGAGGCCGCGGACCGTGCCGTGCGTGCCGACCGGCATGAAGGCCGGGGTCTCGACGGGACCGTGCGGCGTGTGGAGCAGGCCGGCGCGCGCGCCCGTCGCGGAATCGGTGTGCACGACCTCGAACCGGAACATCGCGCGTGGAAGTATAGCATCTCTCGCCCATCTCGAATTTGCGGCGGGGAGCTTCGGCCGCTTGAGCCGGTCCGCTCCGTCCGTTAGAATCGCGTCGGGCGAGGCAGTATGACTCGCGTCATGATCGGGGAGCGTGCGATGGCCGACGAGATGAGCCGTGAGGAGAAGATCGCCGCCGCGAAAGCCAAAGCGGAGGCGATGAAGGCGCAGCGCGCGGCCCAGGCCGCAACACCCGGCGCGTCTGGCTCCCCGGCCGCTCCCGCCGGTCCGTCGGCGCCCGCGGCGCCCGGTGGCGCGGCGCCCGCGGCGGCGCGTCCCGCCGCCCCCGCCAAGCCCGCGCCCGCCACCCCTGCCCTCGCCACCTCCGACAATCCCGGCGGACAACCCGTCGTCGCGCCGCAGAACGCGAAGATCCAGGCGCTCGGCACGATCAACCAGAGCGTCGAGCTGCGGGCCGACGCTACGGAGGACCAAAACATCCGCCGGCTGCTCGGCGGCATCGGCGCCTATCGCAACCCGCTCCGCAACGCCTGGCAGGTGGACTACCGGTACTATGCCGAGGCGGTCAAGCGGCTCACCGCGGCGGGCTACCAGATCGAAGGCAAGGATTACCTCGGACGGTCGCTCGAACAGTGGGCGCCGGCGCGCCGAGGATGGACGCGGATTGCCCCGAAGTAAGGCGACCGCGACGGCGGGAGCTGTCGCAACCGGCGCGTCGTCGGGGCCGTTCCTTCAGCGGCGGCTGAGATCCGAACCGTGATCGCGCCCCGGTATCAGAGGATCAGCATCGCGTCTCCAAAGCTGTAGAACCGGTACCTCAGGCGGATCGCTTCCGCGTAGGCGGCGAGGATCCGCTCGCGCCCGGCGAAGGCACTCACGAGCATCAACAGCGTCGTCCGCGGGAGATGGAAGTTCGTGATCAGCGCGTCCGTCGCGCGGAAGCGGAACCCGGGCGTGATGAACAGCCCGGTGCTGCCCCCTCCCGCCGTGACCGTCCCCGCGTCGCCCGCGATCGACTCGAGCGTCCGCACCACCGTCGTGCCGACGACGACCACCCGGCCGCCCGCCGCCCGCGCGCCGTTGATCGCCGCCGCCGCCTCCGCGCTCAGCTCGTAGTCCTCGGCCTCCATCCGGTGCCGCGTCACGTCGTCGACCTCGACGCCGCGGAAGGTGCCGAGTCCGACGTGCAGCGTCACGAACGCGACGCGCACGCCGCGCGAGCGGACCGCATCGAGCAGCGCCGGCGTGAAGTGGAGACCCGCCGTCGGGGCGGCGACCGCCCCCTCGCGCTCGGCGTACACGGTCTGGTAATCCGCGGGATCGTCGAGCGGCCGTTCGATGTACGGCGGTACCGGGAGCTCCCCGGCCCGTTCCAGCGCCGCTCGAAGATCGCCCGCATGATGCAGCGTAACAAGGCGCGTACCCTGCTCGGTCGGTTCGCCGATCGTGACCTCAATCGCCCCGCCGCCGAAGGAGAGGCGCGTTCCGGGCCGGAGACGCTTTCCGGGCCGCACCAGCGCTTCCCAGCGGCCGTCCGCGGGCTTCAATAGAAGAACCTCGACCGCGCCGCCCGTCGCCCGTCGGCCCCGCAGCCGGACCGGCAGCACCTTCGTGTCGTTCAGCACCAGCGCGTCGCCGGGGCGAAGATACTCGGGGAGATCCCGAAAGATGCGGTGCTCGAGCGCGCCGGTGTCCCGGCGCAGCACCAGGAGACGCGAACTGTCGCGGGGGCGGGCCGGCGCCTGCGCGATGAGCTCGCGCGGGAGATCGTAATCGAAATCGGGGAGCCGGAGGCTCAGAGGCCGAACGCCTCGTCCGTCGCCGATGGGCGTCTAGTAGCGCGGTTCGATCGCCACGCCCGTGTAGTAGTACTTGAGGATCTGTTCGAACGTGAAGCCGTGAACCGCCATCGCGCGCGCCCCCCACTGGTCGAGACCGACGCCGTGGCCGGACCCCCGCCCGGTGAAGCCGGCCGCCGCGCCCTGCCGCGCGACGGTGAACATCGTGCTGCGCAGCACGCTCGCGCCGACAAGGAGGCGGAACCGGTTCGCGTTCATCTCCTGGGCCCGCCCGTCGCGGCCCCGCAGCAGCACCGTGACGACGCGGCCCCACGGCGTAACGCGGCCCGGAGCGACCTCGTCGAGGCCGGTGAGATCCGCGCCTCCGCGGCGGAGAGCGGCCTCGATCCCCGCCAGCGGCAGCATGGTGCTCCAGGCCACGCCGGGCGCGTCCAGCGCGTACGGATCCGGCACCCCCCGCAGGTATGGGTACAGCGTGCCCCACACGTTCTCGCTATCCTCGGTATGGCCGCCTGAGTTCGAGTGGTAGGCCGCGAAGATCGGCCGGCCGTCGTAGGTGAGGACGAGCCCACGGGTCGCGTCCACCGCCGCCGTCGCGGCCGGATCCTCGACCCCGGCGCCGAGGTAGACCTGCGCGTCCGTTGTCGCCGGAAGATCGAAGCCGGCATCCGCGGGCGAGGCGCCCTGGGCGGTTGGGTGCGCGACCATCCGCTGCACCGCGAGTGTGCGGGCGGCCACCGCCTGCGCGCGGACGGCCTCCGGCGGCCAGCGCGGGTCCACCTCGCCTTTGATCACCCCGTACAAATAGGACTCGAGGTCGAGGACGTTCACGACCGTGACCTGACCCGCGGGCGTGCGCCGCAGCTCGAGCGCCCCGCGATACGGGCGCCCGTCCGCCCGCAGCAGACCGTGTTGCGCCGTCAGACGGACGGCCGGACCCAAGGGGGTGCCGGAGAGATCGAGTCCGGCGCTGCCGCCGGCGGTCGCGATCCAGGCCGTGCCGCCCGGCGGCTGCGGCAGCACAACCGGTACAGGCGCCGTAAGCATCGACACCGACACATCTTCGGCGGTGACCGGACCGTCCGCGCTGATTTGGACCGAGGGACGATCGACCAGGATGCCGACGCGGATAACGAGCGATTCGGTCCCGCCCGCGGGCAGGAGGCCGGGCGAGGCCGCCGCCGCACAGCACCCCACGACGCCGGCGAGGGCGCCAGCCAGGATCACCCGGAGCGGCCGTCGCCGCCGCCCCCGCGGCCGGAGCGCGCCGTTCATCGCCTGGCGAAGAGGAGGTTGAGAAGCAGCGTGAGGATGAGACTCACGAGCACGCTGCCGAGGACCGGAACGTACAGCGTGAATCCCTTTCGCTGGATGTAGATGTCGCCGGGGAGCCGGGGCAGCATCCCCAGCAGCACAATCGCACCTCCCATAATGACGAGGAGGATGCCGAGTCCGATCAGCAGCCGGCCGATGGACGCGGGCGTCACGAGAACAGCGCCCCCTGGCCGCGCGGGGCCGGCCCATGGTCCGCCGACGCGGCGAGTCCCAGATGGTCGCAGGCCTGCGGTGTGACGCGCCGGCCCGACGGCGTTCTCGTCAGAAAGCCGATCTTCAGGAGGTAGGGCTCGATCATCTCGACGATGCTGTCGACCTCTTCGTTGAGCGTCGCCGCGAGCGCGTCCACGCCGACCGGGCCGCCGCCGTAGACCTGGACGACGGTGCGCAGCAGCTCGCGGTCCTGCGCGTCGAGCCCGATCGGATCCACGCCCTCGAACTCGAGCGCCTCCTTGGCGACCTCAAGCGTGATCGTGCCCTCGGCGCGGACCTGGGCGTAGTCGCGCACCCGGCGCAGCAGCCGGTTCGCGATCCGCGGCGTCCCGCGCGACCGGCGCGCGATCTCCTCCGCGCCGTCGTCGGCGACCGTGACGGCCAGGATGGACGCCGACCGGCGCACGACCTTGGCGAGGTCATCGACCGGATAGAAGTCGAGGTGCTGCGTGATGCCGAAGCGGTCGCGCAGCGGCGACGAGAGCAGGCCCGCGCGGGTCGTCGCGCCGACCAGCGTGAACGGCCGCAGCGTGTAGCGCAGCGTGCGCGCGTGCGCGCCCTTCTCGATCACGAAGTTGACGCAGAAATCCTCCATCGCGGGATAAAGAAACTCCTCGACCGTCCGCGGCAGCCGGTGGATCTCGTCGATGAACAGTACGTCGCCGGCGTCGAGGTTGGTGAGGATCCCCATGAGGTCGCCGCCCCGCTCGAGCGCGGGCCCCGAGGTGGTGACGATCTTCGTTTTCATCTCGGCGGCGATGACGTTGGCGAACGTCGTCTTGCCGAGGCCCGGCGGCCCGTGCAGCAGCACGTGATCGAGCGCTTCGCCCCTGTCGCGGGCCGCCCGGATGCTGATGGAAAGCCCCGTGATGACGCGGGCCTGTCCGATGCACTCCTCGAGACGCTTCGGCCGGAGGCTGCGGATGAACTGCTCGTCCTCGACGGCCCCCCGCTCGGGCGGCGGCTCGCCGCCCCCGCCCGCCGGCCCGATGGTGCGCTCCCGCGTCATGCGGGCGAGCCCGTCTTCGCGGACCGGTCCGATCCGCGCTCCACGCGGTAGACTTCCTGCAAGAGCGCTTCCGCGGACGCGATCGCGCCGTTCCGCCGCAGCGCGTCGGCCACCATGCGCCGGGCCTCGGCGGCGCGATAGCCGAGCTGCCGCGTCAGCACGTCGACGACTTCGTCCTGGAAGTCCGCAGGCGCGGCCTCAGGCTCCGCGGGCGCGTCCGTGCGGAGGAGCGCGTACTTGCCCATTTTCCCGTGCAGCGCCGCGACGATCTTCTCCGCGGTGCGCGCGCCGACGCCCGGCAGCTTCTGCAGAAAGCCGATATCCTTGCGCTCCACGGCGTCGGCCACCCGCTCGATCGGATGCGCCAGCGCCTTCATCGCCTTCGTCGGCCCGACGCCGTCGACGGTAATGAACCGCTCGAAGAACTCCTGCTCGACCTCGCGTAGAAATCCCACCAGCAGCGGACGCGGCTGGTTCGTGCTGACGTGGTACGAGATATGCAGCTCCACGGTCTCGTCGAGACGGTGCGGATCGGCGCGCAGCAGGTCGCGCAGGAACGCCGGGAGGTGGACCTCGTAGCCGACGCCGGCGCAGTCGATGACCAGCATCTCCTCGGTACGGCGCATCACCCGGCCGCGCAGCAGCGCGATCATGCCGGCGTCCTCAGCGGCACGCCGCGGCGGGAGAGCGCCACCAAGGCCAGCGCCAGCGCGTCGCCGACGTGGCTGACCGGCTCCCGGTCGAGAGTCAGCAGCGCGCGCACCATCCGCTGGATCTGGCGCTTGTCGGCGCGCCCGGAGGTGACGAGGGCGCGCTTCACCGCGGCCGGGGGAATCGTCTCCACGGGGATGCGCCGCTCAGAGGCGGCGACGCTGATCACGCCGCAGACATGGCCGATGAGAATGCCGGTGCGGGGAAAGGCGGGATGCGCGAAGACGTCTTCGAGCGCGATCGCGCCGGGCCGCCACTCCGCGAGGACTTCGCGGAGCCCGACGTAGAGCTCCGCCAGGCGCTCGCTCAGCGGCGCGCGGGGGTCGGTGCGGATCACCCCGGCCTCGGCGACGCGAAGCGCGGGCCCGGCCGTCTCGATCATACCGTAACCCGTCAGATGAAGTCCTGGATCGAGGCCGAGCATCCGCACAACGCCGCCGCGCCGAGGAGGCACAACGGCTCCGCGGCCCCCTGCCGGCCGGCGAGGCTGGGAAGCGAACACGAACCGGTGTTCGCCGGTGGCACCGGCCTTCCTGCGCGGGCTCGGCACGCCCGGCCGGCCTCCGGACGCCCCCATGACACGAAGCCCGCCCCGAGGGGTCAGCGAGCCGCGAAAACCGGCTTGATCCCCGCGATCCGAAGATAGATGGACAGTTGCCCGTTGTGGTAGAAGGTGTGCGGCACCGCAAACCCGACCACGACGCCCTGCGGCAGCTTGGCGCCCCACGGCGTCTCGACGATCTTGGCCGCTTCCTGATCCGTGAGCTTGGCCAATCCCGCGACGTAGCGCTCCCCACCCTGGCGGACCGCATCCAGGACCTGCGCCCTCGAGCGGAAGTTATCCGGCGGGAACGCGGTGACGCGCTCCCACACGGTCTTGCCGATGTTATCGCTAAACATGACCGACGTGTTCGCGAGGTGCAGTGCGATCTCGCGGAACGACCGGGTGTCCAAGCCCTCGGGCTTGTCGTCCAGGCGTCCCTCGGGCATCAACTCGACGTTCTGCTGAACGGCGGTCCAGATCGCGCGGAATCCTGGTTCGATCGTCTCCCGTACCCCCATAAGGGACACCCCCGTCTGTAATGGTCAGCCGACCTGCTGCAGTACCTCGTCCGGGATATCGAAATTGGCGTAGACGTGCTGCACGTCGTCGTGGTCCTCAAGCGCCTCCATGAGCCGCAGCACCTGCTGCGCCTCCTTGCCGCTCACCGGTACGGACGACTTCGGCACCATCGTGATCTCGGCCAGCGTCGGCTTCCAGCCGGCCTCCTCGAGCGCGCGCCGCACCTTCATAAAGTCCTCCGGCGCCGTCGTGATCTCGTACTCGCCGTCCGTCGTCTTGATGTCCTCCGCGTCGATCGCCCGCGTGATGACCTCGTCCTCCGACGCGACCGTGCGGGGCAGCGTGATGAGCCCCTTCTTCTCGAACATCCACGCGACCGACGCGCCCATCGCACCGCCGGCCTTGGTCAAGATGTTGCGGACCTCGGAGGCGGTGCGGTTCTTATTGTCCGTGGCGACCTGCACGAGGAGCGCGACGCCGGCGGGCCCCATGCCCTCGTAGGTCATCTCTTCGTACACGGCGCCGTCGCCGCCGCCCGCCCCACGCGCCACCGCCCGCTGAATATTGTCGTTCGGCATGCTCGCTTCGCGGGCGCGCTCGATCGCAGACCGGAGGCGCATGTTGTTGGCCGGGTCGCCGCCGCCGTCTTTCGCGGCGATGATGATCTCCCGCGCGAGCTTGCTGAAAATCTTGCCGCGCTGCTGGTCCACCTTGCCCTTCTTGATCTTGATGTTGTGCCACTTGGAATGTCCTGACACGGCGAGCCCCCTAAGGAACGACCCGCCCGGGCATCACGCCCGGGCCTGCTCCTACTACTATACTGGGGCGGCCCCGGACCGGCAAGCGGGTCGGCGCGCAGGACACGCCGTGACCCAACGACGAACGTGGGCGCATGCGTCCGCAGACCGCGGCCCCACGACATGCCGCGCCATAACCTCCCCGCGCAGCTAACCAGTTTCATCGGCCGGGAGCGCGAGATCGCGGAGGTCCGGCGATTTCTTTCGACGACCCGTCTGCTGACGCTCACCGGCGCGGGGGGCGCCGGCAAATCCCGCCTGGCGTTCCAAGTCGCGGCGGAGGCGCTCGACGACTTCGCCGACGGCGTGTGGACCGCGGAACTGGCGCCGATCGCCGACCCCACTCTCGTCGCCCAGGCCGTCGCGTCCGCGCTCGACGTGCCGGAGCAACCGGGGCGACCGTTGACCGACACGCTCGCGGATTACCTGCGGTCGAGATCCCTGCTGCTCGTCCTGGACAACTGCGAACATCTGCGGACGGCGTGCGCGGCGCTCGCGACGGCGCTGCTGCAGGGGTCGCCGGGTCTACGTATCCTCGCGACGAGCCGGGTGCCGCTCACCGTGCCCGGCGAGGTGCTCTGGCGGGTGCCGTCGCTCTCCGTGCCGGAGGCACGTCCGCGGTCGCCCGACGAGATTCGTCACTACGAAGCGGTGCGGCTCTTCGTGGAGCGCGCACGCGCCGTGCAGCCCGCGTTTGCCCTCACCTCGGATAACGCCCGCGCGGTCGCGGACGTGTGCCGCGAGCTCGACGGCATCCCGCTCGCGATCGAACTCGCCGCGGCGCGAACGCGGGTGCTGGCGGTCGGGCAGATCGCGGAGCGCCTGCACGACCGGTTTCGGCTGCTCACCGGCGGGAGCCCGTCCGCCCTGCCCCGCCACCAAACGCTGCAGGCGACGATGGACTGGAGCTACGGCCTCCTCGCGGCGCACGAACGGACTCTGCTGGGGCGGCTGTCGGTGTTTGCCGGGGGATGGTCGCTGGAGGCGGCGGAGGCAGTGTGCGCGGACGGCGGGCTCGAGCGGACCGAGGTCCTCGACGTACTGGCGCACCTGGTCGACAACTCGCTCGTCTTGGCGGATATGCCGCGCGACGAGACGCGGTACCGCCTCCTGGAAACAGTGCGACAGTACGCTCAGGCCCGGCTCGAGGACTCGGACGAGGCCGTAAGGGTCCGGCGGCGGCACCGCGACTGGTACCTCGGCCTGGCGGAACGAGCGGACGCGAGCGTGCGCGGTCCGGACGAAGAGACCTGGCTCGCGTTGGTGGAGACGGAACACGATAACCTTCGCGCGGCGATCGAGTGGACGAAGGCGCAGCGGGACGCGGAGGCGGAACTCCGGCTGGCCAGAGCGTTGGAATGGTTCTGGTATTTGCTCGGGCACTGGACGGAAGGCCGCGCACGGCTCGAAGAGGCGATCGAGAGAGGCGCGGCCGCGCCGCCCTCATACATGCCGAAGATTCTGGTAGGGGTAGTGCGTCTCGCGTACCGCATGGACGATCTCAGACGGGCCGAAGCGCTGTGCACACAAGGCTTGACACTGACGCGGCAACTCGACGACAAGTCCGGCACCGCGCAGTTTCTATTGTGGTCGGGGATTATCGCGGTCGCGGAAAATCGGCCCGCGGACGCTGTGCCGCGGGTGGAGGAAGCGCTGGCTGTGTGCCGGGCGATCGGAGACCGGTGGTGGGAACTGGAAGCGCTGGCGATGCTCGGCACCGTGGCGACGATGCGTGGCGACTATCCACGCGCCGGAGCGTGCCTCACGGAATGTCTCACCCTCAGCCGGGAAACCGGCAACGCCAACAACACGTCCTACGCCCTTCGCGGCCTGGGTGTCCTCGCGGTGCGGCGAGGCGACGCAGCGGGCGCGCTTGTGCACTATACGGAATGTCTGGACCTGTGCCGGCGGGTCAGGACGCCGGGCATCATCGCCGAGTGCTTCGAAGGCCTGGCCCGAACCGCGGCACTCCGCCGTGAGCACGAACGGGCCGCGGTACTGTTCGGCGCCGCCGACGCGTTGTTCCAGAGTCTCGGAGGCCGCCTGCCGTTGTGGGCCGACGAGTCCGAACACGACCGGCACGTGGCCGCGGCCCGGAGCAAAATGGGCCCGGCGGCGTTTGCCGCAGCAGACGGTCGAGGCCGGGCCATGACCGTCGACCAAGCACTCGAGTACGCGCTACCGCCGGCGCCGCCGGGGCGGACCCCCCGCGATGCCGAGGCGGAGACGCTGACGGCCCGGGAACGAGAAGTCGCATCCCTCGTCGCGCAGGGACTGACGAACCGCCAAGTAGCCGCCAGGCTCGTCGTTACCGAGCGCACCGCCGAAACCCACGTGCAGAATATCCTCAACAAGCTCGGCTTCACCTCCCGCGCACAGATTGCCGCCTGGGCGGTCGCGCAGGGGCTGCTCCCCACCGCCTGATCGGTACGGAGCGGCGTTCGCTCGCCAAAGATACGTACCGGATACGGGCTTTCCTCGATGATGGCCGCGCCGTCCCTTCCTATAGTGGGACACAAGCTCACAGACGACGAGGAGGGATGCGGCGATGCCGAGGTTTGTCGTCGAACGCGAGATCGCGGGGGCCGGCGATCTCTCGGCCCAGGATCTGCGGGCAATCTCGCAGCGGTCGTGCAGCGTGCTCAACGAAATGGGGCCCCAGATTCAGTGGGTGCAGAGCTATGTCACCGGCGACAAGATCTACTGCGTGTACCTCGCGCCGAACGAGGCGATGGTCCGCGAGCACGCCCGGAAAGGCGGGTTCCCGGCCAACCGCGTGGCGGAGGTGCGGACTGTTATCGATCCGACGACCGCAGAAGCGTAGGCGGGCCGGACCCGATCGACGGCGGCGCGCCGGCGGCTCTAATCGAAGAGAGGAGCGACTGATGCGAACGCAAGCGCTGAGAATGCTCGTGCTGAGCGTGGCGGTCGTTCTGGTGTGGAGCGCCGGCCTACCGGCGTTCACCGCCGAGCCCAAGCTCAACCAAGACGTGATCAGGAAACTTTCGGCCGCCCGGCTGGCGACCGCCAAGTACTCGACCGATCTCGCCCAGGCGAAGGCCGACGGCTACACGATCATCACACCGATGATTCCGAATATGGGCTACCACTTTCTGAACCCCAAGATCGCCGGGTTTGACGTCACGAAGCCCCCGATCCTCGTCTATGTGCGCAGGGGCGACGCCTGGCAACTCGTCGCGATCGAGTGGGTCTTCCCCAAGAAGCCGGCCGTACCGCCGCTCCAAGGCGCCACGTACGGTTCCTTCGGCGCCGCGTGCCACTACGCCGACGGGTCCTTCCTGCCCTCGTTTTCCGAGGCGATGTGCGCGAAGAAGCACCCGCAAACCGGTGCGGCCTTCGGCTTCTGGCACCCGCCGCTGGTGACGTTCCACGTCTGGCTCTGGTACCCGAATCCGAATGGGGTGTTCGGCGAGTACAATCCGCTGCTCACCCCGTTCAACAATGACTGACGCGAGGCGGGGAGGGCGCCGACGCCCTCCCTTCTCTCCCGCACGGCGCATTGCTTGGCCGCTTGTCCTCGGCGCCCTGCTGCTGCCCGTCCCGGTGGGCGGGGCGCAGCCGGCCGTCGTCAGCGTCACGATGCGGGAGTTCATGTTCCAACCGACCACCATCCGGCTCGCCGCGGGCCAACCCGTGCGGCTCGTCCTCCTGAACCGGGGGCAGCTCGCCCACCAGTTCGAGACAGCCTACCTTCACGCGGTCCCCGTGCGGGTCGCGGGCGACGTGCTGTCCGTCGAGGCCGCCGGGCTCGACGTCACGCGCCTCAACCCGGACGGAACAGCGCGGCTGGAATTCATCCCCCAGCACCGGGGCCGCTACGTGTTTGCCTGCACGATCGAGGGACACCGGGAGGCCGGGATGACCGGCGCGCTGGACGTGCGATGACCGGGGCGGCGCAGGGACGATCGGTTCGCGAGGGTGGCCGCGGGCCTTACTTGATGTGCACGGACACCGTGGCGGTGCCGGATGTCGCGACGCCGTCCGGACCGGCCGTCGCGGCCGCGGTGATCACGAGCGTTCCGCCGGACGGACGCAGCCACGGGTTGACCTGATAGGAGAACGTGCCCGACTGATCGGTCCGGATGTAGACGTCCGCGGCCTGCACCTTGAGCGCGCCGCTCTCGCTCGTCACCGTGATGTGCACGAGCGTCCCCGGCGGCGAGGCGCCGGTAATCGTCAGCGGCAGCTCGACGTCGCTGCCGTGACGCGGCGCCGTAATCACCACCGGCAGCGTGGCATGGTCGCGGCCGGCGGACGGGATCGTTTGGGGAGGGCCGCCCGGCGCTCCGGTCACGACCGCGGGAACGGCGGGCACAGGCGCCGGTGCCCCCGCCGACGCAGGCGAGCCTGAAGGCCCGGGCGGCACGGGCGAACCTGAAGGCCCGGGCGGCGCCGCCGGTTGGTCCGGCGACGGCGTCACCGGCGCGGCGCCGCCTTCGGGCTGCGTACCGCGGATGAACACCTCCGGACGATTGGTGCAGCCCGCGGCCGATGTGTCCGTGGCGCAGACCGTCGCCTGCACGACGCCGTCGGGCGACGTCCAGTCGTCCTTGCCGATCAGCGGCAGGATCTGCTTCATGAACGCCGCCCACGTCCGCGCGGGGAGACTGCCGCCCGTGACCTTGTTCATCGGCGAATCGTCGTCGTTGCCCACCCAGACCCCGGCGACGATCGAGGGCGTAAACCCGATGAACCAGGCGTTGCGGTAATCGTCCGCGGTGCCGGTCTTGCCGGCCTCGGGAATGCCGATCTGGGCCGCGGTGCCGGTGCCGCGCTGGACCACGCCCTTCAGCAAGTCGGTCATTACGTAGGCGACCTCGGGGCTCAGCACGACGTGCCGGTCGGCGACGTGCTCCTCGAGCACCTTCCCGTGGTAGTCCGTCACGCGCGTGACGGCGACCGGCGCCGCGCGCACGCCGCCGTTCGCGAACACGCCGTAGGCCGAGGCCAGCTCGAGCAGCGTCACGTCCGAGGAGCCGAGCGTCAGAGAGAGGTTTGCCTGCAGCGGACTGTCGATGCCCATCCGATGCGCCAGGTCGACGATCGCGCGCGGGCCCACTTCCTCCTCGAGCCGGATCGACGCGACGTTGATCGAGTTCTCGAGCGCGTAGCGCGCCGTGATGGAGCCGTGCCACTTCTTGTCGTAGTTTTCCGGCTTCCAGACGCTGCCGTCCGGCATCGGAAACTCGATCGGCGCATCGAGCAGCATCCGCGTCGGCGGAATGCCGCGCATCACGGCGACGGTGTAGGTGAACGGCTTGAACGCCGACCCCGGCTGCCGGTGCGCCTGCCACGCGCGGTTGAACTGACTGGTTCGGAAGTCATATCCGCCGATCATCGCCCGCACGTACCCGGTCCGCGGGTCGATCGCGACCATCGCGCCCTGCTGCGCCTGGAGATGATCGCGCTTCGCCTCGTCGATCGCGCGGCGGACCGCCTGCTCCGCGGCCGCCTGCATATGGAGATCGAGCGTGGTATAAACGCGCAGCCCGCCCTTGTAGAGCATCTCCTCGCCGTAGCGCTGGAGGAGACCCGGCAGAATGTAGCTCACGAAGTACGGCGCGCGAATGCCGACAAGCCCGGCGTTGGATTTCGCGGCGAGGTGCAGCGCGGCGTGCTCCGCCGCGCGCATCTGCGTCGGGGTGATGTCCCCCTGCTCCGTCATCCTCACCAATACCTCGCCCATCCGGGTGCGGGCGCGGTCGAGGTGCTCGTAGGGCGAATAGTAGGACGGGGCGCGGATGAGGCCCGCCAGCATCGCGCTTTCCGGCAGCGAGAGCGCGTCGGCGGGCTTCCCGAAGTACACCTCCGCGGCCGTCTCGACGCCGTAGGCGCCCTGGCCGAAGTACACCTGGTTGAGGTAGCGCTCCAGGATCTCGTCCTTGGTGAGCCGCCGCTCGATCTGCACGGCGAGCAGGATCTCCGCGATCTTGCGGGTGAGCGACTTCTCGCTCGTGAGGAACATGTTGCGGGCCAGCTGCTGCGTGATCGTGCTGCCGCCCTCGGCGTACCCGCGGTCGTGAAGGTTGCGTAGACCCGCCCGGACCACGCCGCGCAGCGAGAAGCCGCGGTGCCGGTAGAAGTCCGCGTCTTCCGTGTCGATGACGGCGCGCTGGAAGTTGTTCGCGACGTGTGACAGCGGGATGCTGTCGCGGTTCTCGCGGTACAGGCTGGCGATGATCTGCCCGTCCGACGAGTAGATCCGGGTGGCTTCGCTCGGCAGATCGTAGAGGGCGTCGACCGACGGAAGGTGCGTGCTGATCGCGGCCGCCGCGCCGAAAAGCAGCCCGGCGCCGACGAGGACGACGGCGGTGCCGGCAAGAGCCAGGGTGAGCGCGGCCTGACGGACGATCCGCCACTGCCGCGGCGTCAGGCGCCACCCCCGCGCGTGCGCGGCGGTGGATCGCCGGACCGAATTCGGCCCTCGCGGTCTCCCCATCAGCGGCCTCTCTTTGCGTCGATGCTGTCGGCTGCGATTGGTACAACGGTGGCCCGGAAGGCGATCCCTCCCGGGCCGAGCCAGACGCCGCTCGTCATCCGACCTTCAATGAATATACCCCACTATACCTTCTCGGGGACGACCGGGCAACTGCCCGCCGCCGCCCGCGATTGTGAACGTCCGGCCGGCGCGTTGACGCTCCGGGGGGCCGATGCTACGATGAGCGCGCGATGACGTCCTCTGCCGACGGAACGCCCGAGGCCGCCCCCCCAGCCGGCGGACCGGCCGCCGGCGACCACGAAATCAAGGCCGCCCGGACCAGCACGACCCGCCGCCGGGTGATCCAGGCCCGCGAGGACTCCGCGCAGACCCGCACCGACGTGCTGGCGGTGGAAGAGCCCCTCGAGATCCGTCTCTATCCCCCGGACGGCGGACCCTTCACCCGGATCTCGGTTACGATGCGTACGCCGGGGCACGACTTCGAGCTCGCCGCCGGATTCCTGTACACGGAGGGCGTGCTGCGGACGCCCGACGACGTCCGCACCATCAGCTACTGCACCGATCCATCCCTCGACGGAAGCCAGCAGTACAACATCGTCAACGTGGCGCTGCGCCCGGACGCGGCGTACGATCCCGAGCGGCTCCGCCGCAACTTCTACACCACGTCGAGTTGCGGCGTCTGCGGCAAGGCCTCGATCGAGGCGATTCACGTGCGCGGCATCGGCGCCGTGACCGGCGACGGCCTCACGATCGACGACGAGATCCTGGCCCGGCTCGGAGACGCCCTGCGGGAGGCGCAGACGCTGTTCGCCAAGACGGGCGGCCTCCACGCGGCGGGCTTGTTCGACCGGAACGGCCGCCTGCTCGTCCTGCGGGAGGACGTCGGCCGGCACAACGCGGTGGACAAGGTGGTGGGGCATGCGTTCCTGGCACGGCGGCTGCCGCTCCGGGCGCACATCGTCATGGTGAGCGGCCGGGCCAGTTTCGAGATCGTCCAGAAGGCCGCGGCCGCCGGGGTTCCCATCGTCGCGGCCGTCTCCGCGCCCTCGAGTCTCGCCTGCGATACGGCCGACGCGTTCGGGATGACGCTGCTCGGCTTCGTCCGCGGTCCGCGGTTCACCGTGTACACCGGCGCGCAGCGCGTCCGCCTCCGCGGACGCGCCTCCGCCGCCGACACGGAATAGCGTTCGGCCGTCTCACAACCCGAGCATCGCCGCCAGCCGCATCAAGCCCCACCCGAGCCCGAAGCACGCGGGCAGCGTCAGCACCCATGCGGTCACGATGTTTCTGGCCACGCTCCACCGCACCCAGCGCATGCCTTTGGACGCCCCGACGCCCAGGATCGCCCCGTTGATCGCGTGCGTCGTGCTGATCGGGATGCCGAGCCGCGTGGCGATTTCGATCGTGGTCGCCGCCGCCGTCTCGGCGGCGAACCCGTCGATGGGATGCAGCTTGGTGAGCCGGAATCCCATCGTCTTGACGATGCGCCAGCCGCCGGCCGCCGTGCCCGCGCCCATGGCGCACGCGCAGACCACCATCACCCACACCGGAACGTAGAACGCGGGGCCGAGCGCGCCGTACGCGAAGAGCGCGAGCGCCATGATCCCCATCGTCTTCTGCCCGTCGTTGCCGCCGTGGCTGAACGCCATGTACATCGACGACAAGAGCTGCAGCCGGCCGAATACCCGCGTGACGCGCGCCGGCGGGTTGCGATAGAACAGCCAGTACAATCCGACGATGATGGCGCCGGCGGCGAGCAGCGCGATGAGGGGCGAGTAGCCGATCCCGATGCCCACCTTCACGACGCCGGACACCAGGACCGCTTTGAAGCCGCCGGTGGCCACGCCGGCGCCGAGGACGCCGAACAGCAGCGCGTGGCTCGAGCTCGTCGGCATGCCGAGGTACCAGGTGAAGAAGTCCCAGCCGATGCCGGCGACCAACCCGGCCGCGATCGTGGTCTGGGTGACGACGTGCGGGTCGACGAGGCCCTTGCCGACGGTCGTCGCCACGGCCGTGCCGGTCACGGCGCCGGCGAAATTGAGGACACCCGCCATGACGACCGCCTGGGCGGGCCGCAGAACCCGCGTGGCCACCGCGGTCGCAATCGCGTTCGCGGCGTCGTGGAAGCCGTTCACGAACTCGAAGACGAGACCGAGCGCGAGCACCGACGCCAGCAGCACGAAATGTGTGTTCACGTCGCGTACCGGTTGCATCCGGTCGCGCGCGATCCCTCCGCGCCCGGGACCGCCTTCGCCGGCGGGGCGGCCGGTCCGGGGATACGGGACCTCCCGGCGCAAAAAAGGAGTATACAGTTAATGGTTCAATATTCCGTAACCACGCGTCCGGCCACCGCGGCCGTCGCGGGAGCGCAATGGAATCGGAACGCCACACGGGAACATCGACGCATTCCGGGCGCGGGGGGCGGCCTCACGGCGGCGGCCCTGCCGCCGGCCGCCATGAGACACAAGCCGGCGAGTCCGACGCCGGCGATCCGCGCCTGCGCGCGGACCTGATGAAACGCCTCGTCGGACTCAGCGAGGCGCTCAATCGTCCCTCGTCGGTCGCGGGCGTCGCGTCGGCCATCGGCCGGGCGGCCGCCGACCTCAGCGGCGCGGACCGTGTGGCAGTCCTGCTGCGTTCGGCGAGCGGGGTCATCAGCTGTCCGTGGTCGCACGGCGTGTCGACGGCGTACGTCGCCGAGATCACGACCCCCGAGGGCGCCGCCCCGTGGTCCCATCTCGCCCGGCACGACGAGCTCGCGTGCATGGATCTGCCGAAGCAACGGCGGACGTCCGCGCCCGAGCCGGTGCTCGTTGAAGACGTCCGCGCGCTCCCGCCGGGCAACGAGACCCGGCGCCGGGCCGAGCGCGAGAATTTCCGCGCCTTCGCCTCGTGGCCCCTGATTCACGAGGGGCGCGCGACCGCGGCGGTGGCCTGCTATTACGGCGCCCCCCGCACGTGGTCGGCGCCGGAGCGCGAGGCCATGCAGGCGTTCGCCTGGCAGGCCGCGGCCGCGCTCGAGAACGGCCGCTCCTACGAGGCGCAGGGCCGCCGCACCGCCGAACTGGAGGCGCTCTACGAATTGAGCAAGCGGCTGCGCAACGCGCGCACGCCGGAGGAGATGTACCCCATCCTCGTCGAGCACATCGTGCGCCTCATCCGCGCGGATCACGGCGCGCTCGCGCTGCTCGGCGCCGACGGCACCACGTTGACGACCGTCCACGCCTCGGGGCTCGCGGCCGGGCACATCGGGACGACTGCACCGGTCTCGCCGCCGCTCCGCCGCATGTTCGAGGCCGACACCGCGCACGTCACGGCCGACCTCTCGGGTGACGACGCCGTCGCGTTCGGCGCGGCGCGGGACGCCCATGCCGTGCTCGGCCCATTCGCGGTCGCCGCGCTCCGGGCGGACCAGCACGTGATCGGCGCGATCACAGTCGGACGCGCCCGCCGCGGGCAGAAGGAACCGTTCCTCGAAACCGACGTGCGCCTGCTGAAGAGCATCGCCGAAACCGGCGGCGCGGCGATACACCGCACCCGCCTCTATCAGACCCTCCAGGACTCCTATATCGAGATGGTGGTCACGCTGGGGCGCGCGCTGGACGCCCGGGATTCGTACACCGGCGGCCACAGCGAACGCCTTGCCGAATGGTCGGAGGCGACCGCCCGCCTCCTCGGCTGTCGCGACGAAGAGACCATGGACATCCGGTGGGGCGCCCTGCTCCACGACATCGGCAAAATCGCGGTGCCGGATGCGATCTTACGGAAACCGGCGAAGCTCACGGAGGAAGAGTGGCAGATCATGCGCCAGCATCCGATCACCGGCGAAGAGATCCTGCGTCCGGTCGACCGCATGCGCGGCGTGGCGCGCATCCTGCGCGCCCACCACGAGCGGTGGGACGGCAAGGGCTATCCGGACGGGCTTGCGGGTGAGCGCATTCCGCTCGGGGCGCGGATCCTGGCGGTCGTCGACGCCTACAGCGCGATCACGGACGAACGCCCCTACAAGGCGGCCCGCTCGCACGACGAGGCGGTCGTCGAGCTTCGGAAATCGGCCGGGACGCAGTTCGACCCGAAAGTGGTCGAAGCGTTCTGCAAGATGCTGGAGCGGCGCACCGACCGCGCGGCCACATAGGACAACTCAGCCTTGCTTTTCCACCTTCCGCGTCGTGTGATCGAGGCATGTGCTGATGTCCGCTTGGTCGATGGTCTCGCCGGGCTTTGCGGTGAGCGTGACAATTACCTGATCCGCGCTCGGCGCAACCTGCATCGTCTGAACTTTCGCGTACTGGGGCGTGGGGCAGGAGCAGCGGCCTTCGGCGCATTCATTGAGTCCGTTCATCAGGTCGGCTTGCTTCGTTCCGACGGCCTTGACCGTGATCTTGATGTTCGATCCGTCGCCCTCTACCGAGTACTTCATGGCACGGCCTCCTGTCACGTCGGCGGCCGCATGTGACGTGGGGCGGCGTCGGCGCGGCAATGGTCCTTCTTCAGAAGAGTTCGGTGAGCGACCTGAGAGATAGGTAACACTTTGTACCGGACACATGGGTAACACTCCTTCCCTGAAAGGGGGAGGGATGATGCCCTGGAGGGAGTGTTCGGTGATGGATGAAAGGATGCGGTTTATTGCTCGTCGGCTGGCAGGCGAGCCCATGGCGGAATTGTGTCGCGAGTTTGGGATCTCGCGCAAGACCGGCTACAAACTCGTCGATCGGTATCAGGAATGCGGCATTCATGGACTCACCGACCGCAGCCGTCGTCCGTTTCGCTATGCCAACCGACTACCCTTTCAAGTCGAAAACTACATCCTCAATGTGAAGCGTGAGCACTCCAGTTGGGGCGCGCGCAAAATTCGCGAGCGCTTGAGGCGCCGGTTTTCCGGGATTCCCCTCCCCGCCAAGAGCACGATCCATGCCGTGCTGGATCGCCACGGCCTGGTGCAGCGCCGCGGGCGGATCCGGCGTCGCGCTCAGGGCACCTCCTTGTCGCTCGGACACCGTCCCAATGAATTGTGGTGCACCGATTACAAAGGCGAGTTCCTGCTCGGCAATCGCCAGTACTGTTATCCGCTGACCGTGACCGACCACGCCAGCCGGTTTCTCCTGGCCTGCGAAGCGCTCTCGTCCACCCAAGAAACCTATGCGTTTACGGCCTTTGAGCGGCTGTTTCAAGAGCACGGCCTCCCGGCCAACATCCGCAGCGATAATGGCGTCCCGTTCTCATCTGCGCACGCGCTCTTCAACTTGAGCCGGCTGGCGGTCTGGTGGCTACGTCTCGGCATTGGCATCGAGCGCATCCAACCCGGCCATCCCCAACAGAACGGCCGGCATGAACGCTTGCACCTCACGTTGAAGAAAGAAGCCACCAAGCCCGCCGCCCCCAACTTCCTGCAGCAGCAGGCGCGCTTTGACACGTTTGTCGACATCTTCAACAACGAGCGCCCGCACGAAGCGCTGAACATGCAATGTCCGGCCGAAGTCTATCAGCCCTCCCCTCGCCCCTACACGGGCTTGCCGGATCTCGATTATCCGCTGCATGACAAAACGATCGTGGTGACCCGGTGCGGTCGCATCTGTCTGGGTGCGATCAAGATCAATCTCAGCCAGGTCTTTGCGGGACAAGCCGTCGGCATTAAAGAAGTGCACGACGATATCTGGCTGGTCAGCTTTATGGACTATGACTTGGGCTACTTTGATCTCGAGACGCGCGTGCTCGAACCGCTCGACAATCCGTTTGGGCCGAAAGTGTTACCTATGTCTTAGGTACGAAGTGTTACCCATGTCTCCGGG
>DATGFS010000052.1 GCA_035308905.1 bacterium
GCCGACCAGGTCGACGAGCTTCAGACTTTGATCCGGTTGCTCGGCGCGGACGTGCGGGCGTTCACGTACGACGGCGACACGCCGGCCGACGCGCGGCGGACGATCCGGACCGCCGGCCACGTCGTGGTGACCAACCCGGACATGCTGCACACGGCGATCCTTCCCCACCACACCAAGTGGCTGCGCCTGTTCGAAAATTTGAAGTACGTTGTGGTCGACGAGCTGCATCACTACCGGGGCGTCTTCGGCTCGCATCTCGCGAATGTGCTGCGGCGGCTTGCGCGGATCTGCGCCTTCTACGGCAGCACCCCGCAGTTCATCTGCTGCTCGGCCACGATCGGCAACCCCAAGGAACACGCCGAACGCCTGACGGGCCGCACGATGGCGATCGTCGACCGGAACGGCGCGCCGTCCGGCGAGCGCATCGTCGGCTTCTACAATCCGCCCGTGGTGAACGAGCAGCTCGGGATCCGGATCGACGCGGTGCGGGAATCGGTCACGCTGGCCGGCGAGCTGCTGGGAGGCCGCATCCAAACGATCTTCTTCGCGCGCTCCCGACTCGCCGCGGAATTGCTGACCACGTATCTGCGGGCGGCGGCGGAACGGCGGTCGCTGCCGGCCGACGCCATCTGCGGGTATCGGGCAGGATATCTCCCGTCGGAACGGCGCAAGATCGAGGCGGGACTGCGCAGCGGCGCGGTGCGCGCGGTCGCCGCCACCAACGCCCTGGAGCTCGGCATCGACATCGGACAACTGAGCGCCGCGGTGCTGGTCGGGTACCCGGGCACGATCGCCAGCACGTGGCAGCAGATGGGCCGGGCCGGCCGCCGGCGGGAGCGGGCGCTCGCCGTCCTTGTCGCGACGAGCGCCGCGCTCGATCAGTTCATCGTGCGGCACCCGGACTATCTGCTGCGGCAGGGTGCGGAAGAAGCGCGGACCAACCCCGACAATCTGCTCGTGCTGGCGAGCCATCTCAAGTGCGCGGCGTTCGAACTGCCGCTGCGCGACGGCGAGACGTTCGGACCCAATACGCTGCCGGAGATCCTCGCCTACCTCGAGGAGGCGCGCGTCCTCCACCACGAGGACGACGCGTGGCACTACATCGCCGAGGCGTACCCGGCCGAAGAGGTAAGCCTGCGCAGCGCCAGCCAGGAGAACGTGGTGATCATCGACACGACCCCGGCTTCGCGGGGCGGCTCGGCCCCGGCTTCGCGGGGCGGGGCGGCCGAGCCGCGGCCCCGCGTGATCGGTGAGATCGACCTTGCCTCCGCCCCGGCCTTCGTACACGAGGACGCGATCTACATCCACCTCGGCCAGCAGTACCACGTGGACCGGCTCGATTGGGAGGAGCGGAAGGCGTACGTGACGCGCGTCGAGGTCGACTACTACACGGACGCGCAGATCGCGACCGACCTGCGCGTGCTGGCGGAGTTCGCGCGCGCGGAGGACGCGGCGCACGGCGAGGTCACGGTCACGTTCCGGCCCACGATCTTCAAGAAGCTGACGCTGTCCAACCACGAGAACGTCGGCTTCGGGACCATCCACCTGCCGGAGACGACGCTCCACACCACCGGGGCGTGGTGGGTGTTTCCGCGCGCCCGCGCCGCCGACCTCGACCCCGTCTTCCGCGGGGCGAGCGGCAACGACGCCCTCCAGGGGGCGCTGCTCGGGGTGGCCAACGCCCTCCACAACGTCGCGCCGCTGTACCTGATGTGCGACCCGCGCGACCTCGGCGCGCTCGCGGAGACACGCTCGCCGCACACGGGCGAGCCCACGGTGACGGTGTACGAACAGATCCCGGGCGGCGTGGGGCAGGCGGAGCGGCTGTTCGCGCTGCGGCGCGACCTGTTGGACACAGCCGCGGCCTTGATCGATGCCTGCGGGTGCGAGGCAGGTTGTCCCTCCTGCGTCGGCCCGGTACTGGGGCTCGGCCCGGACGCCAAGCGCCGGACGCTGCGTCTGCTGCGCGACGTCTGTGTCCCTGCCTGACGCTTCGATCGACAGCCTGCGGGAGCGGCTCCGCCGCTATGGCGCGGGCATCGCGCCGGCCCGCCGTGCGACGCCGCCGCCACAACGGGGTCCCGCGCCCCCGTCGGGCGGCGATGGAGTCGTTCGGCCCGGGGCAGACGGAGTCGAGGTGGTCCGCGCGCGCTACGCATTCGGCCACCGCCACGGCGCGGTCGAGATCGGCGCGAGCGTCGGGTGGGTCGCCGCGGAGCATGCCGGTGCGGCGGCCGGGATGGTCTGGCTCGACACGGAGACGACGGGCCTCGCCGGCGGCACGGGCACCTACGCGTTCCTGGTCGGACTGGCCTACCTCGACGGAGAAACCCTCGTCACGGAACAGTTTTTGCTGCGGCGCCTCCGGTCCGAAGCGCATCTCCTCGATGCGGTGAGCGAGCGGCTCGCCGGACGTCCGCATCTCGTCACGTTCAACGGCCAGCGGTTCGACTGGCCGATCCTCGAGTCGCGGTTCATCCTGGCGCGCCGGCGGCCCTCGCCGCCGGACGTCCACACGGACCTGATCACGCCGGCGCGGCGGTTGTGGCACCGCGTGCTCGGCACCCACCGGTTGAGCACGCTCGAAGCCGAGGTGATCGGCGCGCCGCGTCACGACGACATCCCCGGCTGGCTGATCCCCGGCGTCTACGTCGAGTACCTGCGCTCGGGCAACCGGGCGGCGCTCGATCCGATCGTCGCCCACAACCGCGCCGACCTGCTGGCGATGGTCGCGCTCCACGGCGAGGTGATCCGCACGCTCCGCGACCTCGAGCGCTCGCGCGTGCGCTTCGACTGGGAAGGCGCCGGCATGCTGCTCGTGCGGCGCGGCGAGAACGAGCGGGCGGCGGGGTGCTTCGATCGGGCCGTGGACGAGGCGACGGAGCCCCGCGACCGCTGGCGGGCGCTGCGGCGGCTCAGCCGCGCCTATCGCCTCACCGGCGCGGAGGCGGTCCGGCGTGCGCGGGTCGAGTCGGAGGCGGCGTCGTGGCGATCGGCCGACCTCTACCGGGTGCATGTGCTCGAGGAAGCCGCCAAGATCCGGGCGCGGAGCGGCGACCTGACCGGCGCGTGCGGGGCAACCGGCGAAGCCCTGCGGCTGGCGTCACGGCTCGGGCTCGCCGCCCCGGCGGCGCGCCTCACGAAGCGGCTCGGCCGGCTCGTCGAGCAACAGGGGTAGCGGCCGCCGTCACTGAGCGGTTGTTCAGTCTATACCCTCTATACCCAGCGTGCGACCCGATATGGCGGCTACGACAACGACACCGGCAGCACGCCCTGCGCCATGATGAGCCCCGCGAGGGTCCGCGCGGCCGCGCGGAGGGACGGGGGGTCATCGCCGTACACGGCGAGGCACGTCGCCCCGGGCGGCACCTCCGTGAGGACGTACGGAGCGCCCGTCGCGACGGCGACGATCGGGCCCGTGGCCGCCGCGGCCTGCGCGACGCGCGCCGCGGCGGCCCGCGTCTCAAGCGTATCGCGGCGCGCATGGCCCACCGGCACGATGCGCACCGCGCCGCCGGAGGCCTGCGCGACCGCGTCCGCCGGCACCACGGCCGCCTCACGGCCGGCTGCGCGCAGCGCCTCCGCGAGCCGCGCGGCCGTCCCGTCGCCCGCGGCCCCGTCGATCACCGCGAACGTTCCGGTGCGCACCGGCAGCAGGCCGGCGGGATCCCGGACGACCGTGACGGCGGCCTCGGCCGCGTGGTCCGCGACCACGAGGTGGGACGGCACCCCTACGCGCCGCGCGACGTCCTCGACCGGCACGATCGTGCGCTCGGCGAGCCGGAACCGCTCCCTGAGCGCAGCGACCCGCGCGCCGGCTTCGGCGATCCGCGCCGCCGGGATCCGGCCGCCCTCCGCCGCCTCACGTACCGCCCCGAGCGCCTCCCGCTGCGCCTCCAGCGCCCCGCAGGCAAGCACGATGTCGGCGCCGGCCGCGAGCGCCTGCACGGCGGCCTCGCCCGGCGGGGCGTAGCCGGTGATCGCGTCCATCGCCATCGAGTCCGTTACGACCACGCCGGAGAATCCCATCCGCGCGCGCAGAAACCCAAGCACGGCCGGTGAGACCGTCGCGGGACGGTCCGCGTCCAGCGCCTTGAACACGATGTGCGCCGTCATCACCGCGGCGCAGCCCGCGGCGATCGCCTGACGGTACGGCGCAAGTTCGACGCGGTCGAGCCGCCGTAGATCGTGCGCCACCACCGGCAGCCCGAGATGCGAGTCCAGGACGGTATCGCCGTGGCCGGGGAAATGCTTGACCGTCGCCGCGACGCCCGACACCTCCATCGCGCGCACGGCCGCGGCGCCGAGCCGGCCGACGCGCTCGGGGTCCTCGCCGAACGAACGCACGCCGATGACCGGATTCAGCGGATTCGTGTTCACGTCCAGCACGGGCGCGAAGTTCATCTGCACCCCGACCGCGCGCAGTTCCCGGGCCGTGATCCCGGCCGCCGACGCAACGATGGCCTCGCTGCCGGCCGCGCCGAACGCCATGGCGCTTGGGAAGTGGGTCGCGCCGGCGCGGAGGCGCACGACCGGTCCGCCTTCCTGATCCATGCTGATCAGCAGCGGCGGCCGGCCGGCGTCCGCAGCAACGCGCTGGAGCGCGTTGGTCAGGGCCGCGACCTGCGCCGGCGCGGCCACGTTCTTCTCGAACAGGATGATCCCGCCGACCCCGTCTCGGATCAGCCGCTCCACCTCGGCCGAGGGCTCGTGGCCGGTGAAGTCAACCATAAACAGCTGGCCGGCCTGCTCCAATGCGCTCACGGGAACCGGCCCGCCGCCGCGGATCTTCCAATCGCGGACGTGACCGCGGCGAGGAGCGCCGCCGGCAGCAGCAATATCCCGAGACTGGCCGCGCCGAGGGCGACGCCGGCCCACAAGACGGCGGTGAGCAGCCAAAGGCCCGTCAACGCGGCGCGGGTCCTCCACCGGCTGTGAACGTACGCGCAGGCGGCGGCACCGAGCGCGGCCAACGCCATCGTGAGGAGATAGACCGTGGCCGGCGCACCTAGACCGCGTTGCGCGAGGCTCTCCGACCCGCTCGCCATGTATGTGCTGCCCCTACTGGTGACGGTGCCTGCGACGTATCGATACGTCGGCCCAAATGCCGCATAGAGGCAGCCCGCGATTGCGGTGACGGCCGTCGTGAGGCCGGTCGCGGCCTCAACCCAACTAAGCCTTTGGCCGGACCTCACAGCGTCCGCTCGCCGTGCCGGTAGCGCCGGAGCGGCACGAAGCCGAGCCGCCCGTAGAAGTCGAGGAGTATCGTCCAATCGATCACCATCTCCCGCACGCCGAGTGAGGCCAGGTGCACCATCGCACGATCGAGCAGCACGACGCCCAGTCCGCGGCCCCGCAGGTCCGGAGCGAGACCCATCGGCCCCAGCCCGCCCGCGGCCGGCGCGCCGCCGCCCGAGGCCGCCCAGGCGATGCTCGGTCCGATCCAGCGCGACTCGGGATGAAAGAGCATCGCGAACCCGCGGACGGTGCGGCCCCGCACGACGCCCATCACGTCGCCGATCGGCCCGCCCAGGCGAAGGAACCGCGCGATCGTGTAGCGCCAGCGTCCCGGGAACGTCGCGTCGAGGAACTGGAGCAGCGCGCCATCCTCGCCGGACGACAGCGGCCGCACCTCGACATCGGGATTCGCCGCGCGCGCCGCGGTCACCGTCTCCGCGGTGCGGTAGCCGTCGAGCGAGCGGTGCAGGTCGTAGGCCTCGCCGCGGAGAGTGTAGCCGGCGGCCTCGAAAAACGCCGCCGCGCCGATGTCGTCCGGGATCCCGGGAAAGAAGTGGGCCGGGTCCGCGCCCAGCACGGCCGTCGGCCGCTCCCGGGCGCGGAGAAACGCCTCCCCCGCGCGCACGAGCGCGGTGCCGATCCCCCGCCGCCGGTGATTCGGATGCACCGCGACGAAACTGATCCACCCGCGGTCCGGACGCAGCCCGTCCGCGCCCAGCGGCTCGCGAGCGACCTTGGCAAGGCCGCACCCCACGACGCGCCCCGTCGACGCCTCGCAGGCGAGTGAGGCGCCGGCGGGATCGAAATGCGGATCGAGCACCGTGTTCTGCCGGAACAGGGCCTCCCGCAGCGGAAACGCGCGGCCGGCGGCGGCGTTCCATGCGGCGACAACCTCGCCGATCCGGCCGGGGTCGAACGGACGCAGCTCGATCCCGTCCGCCATCCCTAGGACGGAGACGCCCCGACCCGGATCTCGAGCGCGACGTGGAACAGCCGGTTCCACGGAAACCCGACGGGGCCGACCTCGATCGGCACGCCGAACGAGGCCGCGACCGGCGGCACGTACGTCTCCTGGAGCCAGCGGCGCGCGGCGTCCGCGCAGGCGCCGTACGCCGGACCGATGTCCGGCAATCCCGCGCCCGGGTACCGCGGCAGCACCTCGCGCGCCAGCCGCTGCCGGACGTTCGCCTGGTACCCCCAGTCATCGAGAAGACGCAGGATCGTGAACTCGCGGTTGGCCTCCTCGGATGCGGCGGCGCCGGCCGGGCCGCCGGCCGGCCGCGTCGACAGGAGGGCCTGGGCGAGCGCCATCCCGAGCGTGTTGCTCATCGTGTTCCATCCGCCGTAGGCGGACACACCCGAGGCGCGCGGCGCCGCGAGCAGCCGCGCTACGAGCGTGCGATCCGCGCCGTTGCTGTATCGGACGTCGGCGAGCGCGCGGGGGAGGCCCGCGGCGGCCGCTTCGCCGAGGGCCGCGAAGAAGCCGTCGAGCTCCGCCGGGGGATAGGGCCGCTGGTCCGGCGCCTCGACCTGATCGCCCGGCGAGTTGTGCACGAAGAGCGCGAGGTCCGGCGCGGTCTCGACCCGCCGGCACCCCGCGGTCACGATGTGCGACGTAACCGTCAGGTCGAGCGCCTGTCCCTCATAGCGTGGAATCACGCCGCGGTGCGCCGGCGCGGAGTACGTCACCCGCACGCCCGGGCGGTCGCGTCCGGCGCCCGCGACCGCCCGGGCCAGCAGGCGCGCGGCGAGCTCGTCGGTGCCGTACGTCACCCACGCCCGGGACGCCGCCCGGCGCTCCTCGACCGCGGCGGCGACCGCCCGCAGATCCCGCCGCGTCCACCCGTACTCGGCGGCATCGTCCTGCCCGATCAGCAGGCCGTCGAAGACCTCGGCGCCTGCGAGATCGATCAAGCGGAGCAGCACGGCAAGATTCCGCGCCCGGCGCCACCGCACGTCGGCGAGCACGCTCGCGGGCACCGCGGCGGCGGCCGCGGCCGCCCGGTCTCGCGATGCCGGATCGGCGGTCGCCTCGTAGCGGTCCTCGTGGAAGCTCAGAGCAAAGATCTGCGGCCCGTATTCGACCCAGTAGTCGGGCTCCTCGGTCGCGTCCGCGCTGTTGGGAAGGCGCAGATTGCTCGCGGAGAGAAAGAGGCGGCGGTGCGGCGCCGCGCGGCGCAGCCCGGCCCACCGCGCGGCCAGCGCGAGGCACCGGTCGAGCGGCTCGCGCCCCACGCGGGACGGCACGAGGCCGCCGTAGATCAGCAGCTCCGCGGACGCGATCACGACGTCCGAGTCGGCCCCGGGCCCCTCGAGCCACGCCCACATCGCCTCGACGTCGGCGGGACGCTTGAGACGGCCGAGCTGCTCGCGCGGGGGCGTGACGACTCCGGCGCCGGCGATCGCCGCCAGCCGGAGAAACGCGTCGCGGGTGACGGGCCGCTCGTCGAGCGGCAGAAACGCGATCGTCACTTGACGGCGCCGAGCATGATACCCCGGAGAAAGTACCGCTGCAGGGCGACGAACACCACGATCACGGGCACCGTCATGAGCACCGCGCCGGCGGCGACGTAGCGGGTATTGTGCGCGAACAGGCCGGAGAGGTAGAGGAGGCCGACGGCGAGCGGATAGCGGTCCGGCGACTTCAGCACGATGAGCGGCCAGAGAAACGAGTTCCAGTACCCCGAGAACTCCACGATGGCGAGCGTCGCGAGCGCGGGCGTGACCAGGGGCAGCATGACCTGCGCCCACAGCCGCAGCTCGCCGGCGCCGTCGATCCGTGCCGCGTCCTCGATCTCCGCCGGCACGACGAGATAGGCCTGCCGCAGGAGGAAGATGCCGAAGATGCTCGCGAGGCTCGGCAGGTACACCGCCGCGTAGGTATCGACGAGATGCAGCCGCATCATCGTCACGAAGTTCAGGATCAGCCCGACGTGCTGCGGCAGCATCAGGCTGCCCACGATCGCATAGAAGATCAGATCGCGGCCGGGAAAGCGCATGCGGGCGAGCGGATAGCCGGCGAGCGCGCTGACGAGCAGCGTGAGCACGATGCCCATGCCGGTGATATACACGGTGTTCGCGAAGAACCGGCCGATCGGCATCGTCTGCCACACGCCGGCGAAGTTGGCGAGCGTCGCAGGGTGTGGAATCAGCGCCGGCGGGAAGGCGAAGACCGCGCCGCGCGACCCGAGCGCGGTCGCGAGCAGCCAGAGAAACGGGAACACCGTGACCACGGCGATCGCGCCGAGCAGCAGATACAGACCGGCCGTCTGCGCGGAGCGGGACAGCCGGGGACGGGGCGCCCTAGTAATAGGACAGCCCTCCCTGCCGCATCAGCCGGAAGTTGACCGCGGAGAACAAGGCGGTGATCGCCGCCAGCACCACGCCGACTGCGGCGGCATAGCCGAGGTGCAGCGAATTGAACGCCTGGTCGAACATGTAGTAGAAGATCGTGTACGTCGAAAAGATCGGCCCGCCGCCCGTCATCACGTAGATCTCCTCGAACACGCGCAGCGCCGCCAGAATCGAGATCGTGCTGCAGAGCAGAATGCTCGGCCGCAAGAGCGGAATGGTGACCTGGAAGAGGCGCGCGACCGGGCCGGCGCCGTCGAGGGCGGCCGCCTCGTCGTAGTACGAGGGGATGGCCTCGAGCCCGGCGAGGTAGATGACCATGTAGTAGCCGATGCCCTTCCACCACGTCACCAGCATCACCGAGTAGAGCGCCAGCCCGGGGTCGCTCAACCAGTGGATCGGCGCGTGGATCAGGCCCACGCGCAGAAGCACGTAGTTCAGGAGGCCGGCCTCGTCGTACAGCCACCGCCACATCAGTCCGACGACGACGATCGACGTGACGACCGGGATGTAGTAGGCGACCCGGAACCAGGCGATTCCGCGCAGCGGGCGCCTGACCAACAGCGCCAGCACGATGGCGGACAACTGCAGGGCCGGGACGACCGCGAGATAGACCGCGCTGTTCCGCAGCGCCGTCCAGAAGTACCGGTCCTGCCACAGCGCGGCAAACTGGCTGAACCCGACGTACTGCGGCGGCGAGATGACGTTGTAGTCGAACAGGCTGAGCGCGGTGCCGAAGATGACCGGGTAGAACGTGAAGACCACGAGCAGCACGAGCGCCGGGGCGAGAAAGAGGTACGCGATCGCGGTGCGCGCGACGGCCTGCCGGCGGCCCGCCCGGCGCGTGCCGGACAGGGGCTGGGTACCTACGGCCTGTGCCATGAGACCCCGGGGCCGCGCGCTCGTGTCAGAGCCGGCGGTTCCATTCGCGGACGGCCCACTCCAGGGCCTGGCCCGCGCTCATTTTGCCGTAGAACGCGCTCTCGATCGCCTCGCGAAACACGCGGTACAACTCGTCGCTGTGCGGCACGGCGATCGTAAGGTCGCGCGCCTGGCCGAGCTCGCGAACGGCGACGAGGCGCGCGCGGTCCTCCGGGCTCGTCCCGCCGCGCGTGAAGTACGGGTCCGCCGCCGCGGCGCGCGTCGACGGGAAGATCACGACCTGTTTGGAGAACGCGAGCTGGTTGGCATCGTCGGTCACATAGAGCGCGAACGCCACCGCCTCGTTCCGGTGCCGGCTCGCCGCGGGGACCGCGAGGTCCATCGTCGGCAGGTCGAGCACCCCTCCGCGGCCCATCGGAGCGGGCGCCACCGCGGTGTCCTTGTACACGTCCGGGTTGTCGCTGCGCACGCGCAGCAGGAACTGCGGTCCGGTCGTCAGCATGGCCAGCTGGCCGTCGCCGAAGCGCTCCGTCGCGCCGAGATAGCCGCGCCGCAGCGTGTCGTCGGGAAACTGGTCGTGCTTGAAGAGGTCGACGTACCGGGCGAGCAGCGCGACGTGGGCGGGGCTCGCGAAGGCGGCGTGGCGCCGGTCGGCGCTCAGCACCGGCAGGCCTTCCTCCTGAAACACCTTGAGAAACCGGATCCCGTCGACGTTCGGCATGAACCCGTAGACGCCGGCCTTCTTCTTCACGACGGCGGCGGCGCGGATGAACTGATCGGTCGTCTCCGGCGGGTGGGCCGGATCGAGGCCGGCCTTGCGGAACAGCGCCTGGTTGTAGGCGAGGACGTCCGGCGTGACGTACCAGGGCAGCCCGTAGGCGCGGCCGTCGAGCCGCAATGACGCCCAGATGTTGGGGAAGTACCGGCCGCGGGCGTCCGCCGGCACCGCGGCGTCCATGTCGACGAGCGCGTGCGCCTCGGCGAGCCGCAGCGTCGTCTCGGTGTTGAGGTTGACGACGTCCGGCGCCACGCCGCCCGCGATCGACGACAGCAGCTTCTGGTCCAGCGCCTGCGGCTGCACGTCGATCCAGCGGATTCGAATGTCCGGGTGCTGCCGCTGGTAGCCGTCGATCATGCCGTTGATGAATTTCGTGAAGAACGGCTGCAGCGAGATCGTCCAAAATTCGATCGTCGTGGGGCCGGCGGTGCCGGCCGGCGCCGCGCCGGCAACCGCCAGGACGAGGGCGAGAGCGGCGGCCGCGCGGGCGAGCGGGCCCATCGATTTCACGCGCATGTGCGCAGGCTCCTTCGAACCATCTACCAGGATGGTACCATACGCGAGCGCGGCCTCATCGCCAAATGCGGAGGACCGCCGCGGATGGGTCCGAACCTTCCTACGCGTGGGCGGCTTCGATTGGTTCGACCTCGGCGGCCGGGTGGCGGTCGTCACCGGCGCGCGGCGCGGGATCGGCCGCGGGCTCGCGCTGGGCCTCGCGCGCGCCGGCGCGGACGTGGCCCTCGTGAGCCGCACGGCGGCCGGGGAGGTCGCCGGCGAGATCGAGCGCCTCGGACGGCGGTGCGTCCCGATCACGGCCGACCTCGCGTACCCGGCGCAGGTCGACCGGGTGATCCCGGACGCGGTGCGGGCGCTCGGGCGTGTGGACATTCTCGTCAACAACGCCGGCGTCACGATGCGCGGCCCGGCGCTCGAGGTGACCCCCCACGACTGGCACCGCGTGCTGCAGGTGAATCTCCACGCCGTCTTCACGTTGTGCCAGCAGGCGGCCCGCGACATGCTGCCGCGCGGGCACGGCAAGATCATCAACATCGCCTCGATGATGAGCTTTCAAGGCGGCATCCTGATCGCCGCGTACACCGCGAGCAAGGGGGCGGTGGCGCAGCTCACCAAATTGCTGGCCAATGAGTGGGGCGCGCAGGGCATCAACGTCAACGCGATCGCGCCCGGGTACATCGAGACCGACCTGACGCGCCCGCTCAAAGAGGACCCCACCCGCAATCCCGAGATCCTCGCGCGGATTCCGGCCGGACGGTGGGGCCGGCCGGACGACGTGGCCGGGGCCGCTGTTTTCCTCGCGTCGCGGGCGTCCGACTACGTGCACGGCCACGTGCTGGCCGTGGACGGTGGATGGCTGGCCCGGTAGACGGCGGCCGGCCGGAACCTGCCGCGCCCCCGGGACCCGACCGGCCGCCGGCGTTTCACGCCGCCGCGGGCGAGGTGCTCGACTGGATCATCCTGCTCGGCGCGCTCGGGCTGCTGGGCTGGACGGCGTACGCGGGCCTGACCTTCATGCCGGCCGCCGGTTTTCTCACGCACCGCCTCCCGCTGCTGGTGTTCCAGCAGGCCGCGCTCGCGGTCGGCGCGGCGGGCGGCATTCGCTGGCTCCTCGGCGGCCGGGCGCTTCCCGGCGGCGCGCTCGTCGTGCTCGCCACCACCGCCGCGCTGTGCCTCCTATCGATTGCGCACACGGCCAACCTCTACGCCACGAGAGAGGAAATCTTTCTGATCGTGGCCGTCGCAACGTTCGCGCTGGGCTTGTTGATGGTCCTGAACGACGGCATCAAAACGCACGTCTTCCTCGCCGGCCTCGTCGGGATCGCCTGCTGGGAGGCCGTGCAGGGTCTCAGCCAGTACGCGGCCGGCATTCCGACGCCGGCGTACTGGCTGAGCCCGTCGTTCGCCGACGTCATCCACACCCGCGTCTACGGCACCCTCGGGAGCCCGAACGTGCTGGCCGGCTTCCTCCTGTTCGGCATCGCCGGCGCGGCGGTGCTCGCCATGTCGCTGCCCATATTCTTGAGACCGATCGCCGCGGCGGTGCTGGTCGTCGAGGTTACCGCGCTCATGCTGACCTACTCGCGGGGCGGGTACGCCGGCCTCGCGGCGTTCGTGATCGTCGCCGCGGCGGCGTTGGTCCCGGTCCGGCGGCGGGCGTGGTGGGTGCTGCTCCTCATCGCCGTCGTCGCGGGCGTCGCGATCGCGCGGCTGCCCGCCGTCGGCCTGCGCGCGCAGAGTCTCGCGCCGGCGCAGGAAGACACCGTGACGAGCCGGCGATTCATCTGGCGAACCGCGGTGCGCGTCTGGGATGCCCACCGGCTCTGGGGCACCGGGCTCGGGACGTTCAACGTCGTCTACTCGGCCTACCGGCCGCCGGACGTGCTGACGACGTACGCGATGATCAACGTCCCGGGCTCGGCACACGACGACTACCTTCAGATCTTGGCTGAGACCGGCGCCCTGGGCGCGGGGCTCCTGGCGCTGGCGTTGCTGTGGGGCCTGTGGCGCGCCGGTGTCCACTACCGCGGCGGCGGGGCGGAGGATCGCGTCTGGCTCGGCACCGCGGTGGCCGCGGCCGCCGGCGTCGGCGTGACGAGCATCGTCGACGAAAACCTCTACGTCATCACGAATCTCACCATGCTGGCCGCGTTCGCCGCGGTGGCGGCGGCGCACGCCGTGCGCCGCCGGCGCCTCACGCTTCGCCTGTGGCAGCGGCTGTTCGTCCTGCCGATCGCCGCCGTGTTCATCGCGCTGCCGCCGCTGCTCGTGCCGCCGGTGGTCGCGACCGTGCTGCACAACGAAGCGTCCGAACAGGTGGCCGCGCTGCGGTTCCCCGAGGCGGTCGAGACGTTCCGAACGGCGCTGCCGCTCGACCCGTTGAACAGCGTCATCCCGGCGTACCTCGGCGACCTCGCGGCGGACCTGTATCGGCGGAAGCTGACGACCGCGCTCGGGCCGTGGCAATCCATGCGCGACGTGGCGGTCGGATACTACCGCCGGGCGATCGCGGACAACGCGTGGGACGCCTATCCGCGGGCCGAACTGGGACGCCTCCGCCGTGACCAGCACCGGTACCCCGACGCGGTCGCCGCCCTCAGCGAAGCGGTCCGCCTCGACCCGTACACGCCCAGGTACCGCCTCTGGCTCGGCGACGCGCTGCGCCTGGAGGGCGATCAAGCCGCCGCGAGGCAGACGTATGAAGCGGCGGCGCGGCTCTATCCGGTTGAGCTGGTGTTGATCGAGCACCACGAGGGCCGCGGCGACCGCTATGCCGCGTCGCTGGCGCAGCTCGACGACGTCCAGCGGGCGCTCCGAGAGCTCGGCTCGACTCCTTAGAGCGGCCGCCCGGTGAAGGCGTCGCCGAGGACGGACGGGAAATCCGCGCACCCGCTCACGACGGCGGCATCCGCAGCGCACGCACGATCTTCGCGGGCGTGATCGGCAGCGACGTCACCCGCACGCCGATGGCGTTCGCCACGGCGTTCGCGATGGCGGCCGGCGTGGGAATGATCGGCGGCTCGCCGACCCCTTTGACGCCGAGGTTGTTGGCCACGGGGTCCGGCCGGCCGACCGCGAGCGCCTCGATCTCCGGGATCATCGACGGCCGGGGCATCGCGTAGCTGTCGAAGCCGAGATCCATCACGGTCCCGCTCTCCGCGTCCGTGACGTGATCCTCGCACAGGGCCATCCCGAGCCCCTGAATCACGCCGCCGTGAATCTGGCTCACGTACCCCATCGGGTTGATGACCCGGCCCACGTCGTGGCAGGCGGTGATCTTGATCACCCGCACCTCGCCGGTCTCCGGGTCGACCTCGACCTCGGCGATCTGCACGCCCCACGTCCGGATCGTCACGCCGTCGGGATTGGCCCCGCGGAATCCGCGGCCGGCGATCGTGAAGTTACCCATCCGGGCGGTGAGCTCGTGCACCGCGATCTTCCGGTCCGGCACGCCGGCCACGGAGAGGCCGCCCGACTCCAGCCGGATGTCGGAGGGCGCCGCCTCGAGGACCGACGCCGCCGTATCGAGGAGGTGCCGGCGCGCCTCCTCCGCGGCCATGCGCACGGCCGGGCCGCACGACGCGATCGTCTGGCTGCCGGCGGAGAGCGGGCTGTATGGGAAGTCCGTATCCCCGAGCCGGACCGTGACCTTCTCGATCGGCAGCGTGAGCACTTCCGCGGCGATCTGCGTGAGCGCCGTCCGGGCGCCCGTGCCGATGTCCTGGGTGCCGATGCGGACGTCCGCGGTCCCGTCGGGGTTGAGCCGCACCTCCGCATAGGCCGGCGGCGACCCGGCGCCGCCCCAGATCTGCGAGGCCATCCCGAACCCGCGGCGCGGGCCGCCCGACCGCGCGGGCGACGCCGGCGTCGGCACGCGGCGCGACCAGCCGGCCGCTTCGGCCGCCATCGTATAGGCCTCGCGAAGGAACTTGCTCGAGTAGGCGCGCCCGAGCACCTGATCCGCCTCGGCGTAGTTTCGCAGGCGCAGCTCGAGCGGATCGATCCCGAGCCGGTCGGCCAGCGCCTCCATCGCGCAGTCCAGCGCGACCGTCCCTTCGACGAATCCCGGCGCGCGAAAGGCCGCGCTCGGGCCGGTATTGGTGAAGACATTCCAGACCTCGGTGCGCACGTTGGGGCACGCGTACATTTCCTTCGCCGGGCCGGCGAGCGGCGTCCCGAGCGCCCGGTACGCGCCGACCCCCGACACACCCCAATAGTCGATCGCGACGAGACGCCCGTCCCGGCCGGCGCCCAGCCGGATGCGCTGCGCGCTCCGCGGCCGTTTGCCCGCCGCGATGCTCTCCTCCGCCCGCGTGAACATGATCTTCACTGGGCAGCCGAGCCGCCGGGCGGCGACGGCCGCGAGCACCGTGTACTTGGCCGCCTGGTTCTTGCTGCCGAAGCCGCCGCCCATGAACCGGCTCACGACGCGGACGTGGTCCATCGGGACCTTCAACGCCGCGGCGACCTGGCGGCGGACGCCGAAGATGTGCTGGGTGGAGTCCCAGATCGTCAGGCGGTCGCCGGTCCATTCGCAGATCGAGCCGTGCGTCTCCATGCTGTGGTGCAGCACGTCCTGCGTCTCGACGCGCAGCTCCACCGTGGCCGCGGCCCCGCCGAATCCCGCCTCCACGTCGCCGCGCGCGTACCGTTCCGCCGCGCCGCCCAGCACGTTGCCGGACGCGTGGACCTTGGGGGCGTCTTTGGCCAGCGCCGCCTCGGGGTCCACGACATGCGGCAGGACCTCGTACTCCACGTCGATGAGATCGAGCGCGTCGCGCGCCGCCGCGGCGGTGTCCGCGAACACGGCGGCCACTTCCTCGCCCGCGTACCGCAGCTCCGCGTCGAACAGCGCGCTCAGTCCGTTGTACCAGGGAATGCCCTTCAAGTTGAGGTGGGAGAGCACCGCGCGCACGCCGTCCGCGCGCTCGGCGCGCGAGGTGTCGAGCCGGCGGATCCGCGCGTGGGCGTGGGGCGAGCGGAGGAGGGCGCCGAAGACGAGCCCCGCGGGATAGAGATCGGCCGTGTACTGCGCGGTGCCGGACGCGCGCTCCCCGCCGTCGACGCGGGGGACGGGCGTCCCGACGACGCGGAACGATTGGTCCGCCGGCCAGATGGGGACGTCGTCGCCTTCGAGAACGACCTCGCGCTCTTCGACACGGCCTTCGAACTCGATCTTCTGCTTGACGATCCTCGGCATCAGCGGCTCCGCCCGGCCGCGAGCTCCCGCGCCGCCGCCTGGATGCGCAGCTGCGTCCCGCACCGGCAGACGTTGCCCTCCAGCGCGCGCCGCAGCATGTCCTCGGAGGGCCGCGGGGTCCGGCGCAGCAGCCCCTCGAGCGCCATGATCTGTCCCGGCGTGCAGAACCCGCACTGCAGCGCGTCGTGGCGGACAAAGGTCTCCTGGACCGGCGCGAGCGCTCCGTCGCGGGAGAGCGACTCGATCGTCTCGATCGCCCGGCCGGCCGCCTGCACGGCGAGCATGAGACACGCGAGCACGGGGCGGCCGTCGAGGAGCACGGTGCAGGCCCCGCACGTGCCCACGCCGCAGCCTTCTTTGGTGCCGGTCAGATGCAGATCTTCGCGAAGCGCGTGCAGCAGGCTTCGCCGCGCCGGGACGCTCAGGGTCTCCGCCCGGCCGTTCACGGTGACGGCGACGGCATGGGGCGCGTCGGGCGACGCCTGCGCATCTCGCGGGCTAGTCCCCGAAGGGGGCGACGCAGGGGCAGTCGGCATGGAACCCTCCCAACTCTCGGGAATGGACATCCCTCGCGGGGAAACCGGCGCGGGAATCGCTTGCTGAGTTCGCGTCGTTGATTTCGGGCCGGTCGGGACGCGCTCCTCTGGGCGCGGCCGCCAACCATGAAATTCGTGCCGCCGTGTTACACTAACCACCGAGATGCCCCGCCGTCCCATGCCCATCCCAACCGACATCGTGGAAGACCGCGAGGCCCGCGAGCTGCGCGTCACGTGGAGCGACGGTCACGTAAGCCGGTACACGTACCGGCGCCTCCGGCAGGCGTGTCCGTGCGCGATGTGCGTGCACGAGTGGACCGGCGAGCGGCTCCTCGACCCGAAGCGCGTCCCCGCCGACGTGCACCCGAACGAGGTCGCCCGCGTCGGCGCCTACGCGCTGCGCTTCACGTGGTCGGACGGCCACATGACCGGGATCTACACGTTTCCGCTGCTGCGCAACCTCTGCGAGTGCGACGCGTGCAGCGCGGCCCGCGCCGCGCAGCCGCCGGGGTAGGGGCCTCCGCGTCGCGGGCGCGCGGCCGGGCGCGCCGGCCGGGTGCGGACGGTGAAGCGCGCGAGCTTGTCCGGGTCGAGCTCGAGCCCGAGGCCCGGGCCGCCGGGCAGCGCGATCATCCCCTCGCGCGGCACGGGAAACGGCGCGGTAAAAATCTCCCGCAGCGGATTCTCGACGTACTGCGTCCCCATGTACTCGTAGGTGAAGAAGTTGGGCGCCGCGGCCGCGAGGTGCAGCGACGCGAGGTGCGCCACCCCGCCGCTGAACCCCGTGTGCGGCGCGTACGCCAGGTTGTGCGCGTGCGCGAGGGCCCCGAGGCGTCTGGCCGGGGTGATGCCGCCGATCCGGGCGACTTCCGGCTGCAGCACGTCGACGCAGCCCCGCGCGATGAGGTCGCGAAACCCAAACAGTCCGAACTCCGTCTCCCCGGCCGCGAGCGGCACGCGCACCGAGCGCCGGAGGTGCGCGTACCCGTCGAGGTCGTCGGCCGGCACCGGCTCCTCCAGCCAGGTGACGTCGAGCTCCTCGATCTGGCGTCCGACCCGCACCGCGGTCCCCACGTCGTAGGCGCCGTTGGCGTCGAACATCAGCGCGACACCGGGGCCGACGGCCGCGCGCACCGCCCGCGCCGTCTCGACGTCGGTCCGATCGCCGCCGCGCGATGCCGGCCACCCGAGCTGCACTTTGACCTGGGAAAAGCCCCGCGCGACCTGCGCCCGGGCCTCGGCGGCCATCCGGGGAATGTCGTCGAAGTAGACCTTCGAGATGTAGCAGCGCACGCGTTCGCGTCCGGCGCCGCCGAGGAACTTGTAGAGCGGGACGCCGGCCGCCCGGGCCAGCACGTCCCAGAGCGCCGTGTCGATGCCGCTCATCGCTTCGAGCACGAACCCGCGCGAATGCCCCCACCGGCGGAGCAGCGCGAGCATCTCGTCCCACAGGCCCTCGACGTCCCACGGGTCGCGGCCGATGACGAGCGGGGCGAGCAGCCGGTCCACGATTGTCGTCACGACTTCCGGCGCGCGGCGCACGATGCACTCGCCGGCGCCGGCGAGCCCATCGTCGGTCCGGATCTGGACCACGGCCGCGTAGAACGTCGGAAACGTACCGATGGAAAACTCCACGGCCCGCGGCGCCTTCGCGGCGAGCGGCGTACAGGTCACCGACGCGATCTTCACAACGCCGACTTCGCGGGCGGGAAAGACCTCTCCTCGAACGGGGAATGACCCGGCGCGCCGGCACGTTCGTGTAGTACGATTCGTGTAGTACGAGCGGCTGCGATGCGCGCGCCGTCGGCGCGATCGAATGGGAGGCACGCATGGATTGGGGTCGGGAGTTCGCCGAAGGGCTCAGTTACGACGAATTCTTGAAGCGCCACGGGACCGTGGAGCACCAGGCCCGGTGGAAGGGCGTGTACGACAAGGTTGCGCTCACCGGCGAGCAGCAGGAGCTGATCGCCGGGTTCGTTCGCGAGATGCACGTGCTCGTCATCACCGGCGCGTGGTGCGGCGACTGCGTCAACCAATGTCCGATCTTTGAGCACATCGCCCGTCAGAACGCCAAGGTCAAGGTCCGCTACGTCGACCGCGACGCGCACGCCGCGGCGCAGGACGCCGTCATGCTGAACATGGGCAGGCGCGTGCCGGTGGTCGTGTTCCTCAGTGAGGACGACCAGGAATGCGGCCGGTACGGCGACCGCGCGCTGGCCACTTACCGCCAGATGGCGGCGGACCGCCTCGGACCCGCATGCCCGACCGGCATCGTCCCGCCGGGACCGGCGCTGCTCGGCGCGGTGACGGCCGAGTGGGTGGGGCAGTTCGAGCGGATCCAGCTGATGCTGCGGCTGTCGAAGCGTCTTCGCGAAAAGTACGGCGACTGACCCGGCTCAGGCGCCGGGCGTGCGAACGTCCGCGGGCACGTGGGGGCCGAGGACCAGCATCGCCTCGAGCCCGGCGAGCAGGTCCGACGGGGTGGTTCCGTCCTCCGGAAACGAGACCACTCCGGCGCTCAACGCCATCCGGTCGACCATGAGAAGCCGCGTCGCCACGTCGTCGCGCTCGAGCCGCGAGATCAGCTCCTTGGTGACCTCGAGCGCGCGCACTTTCGCGGCCCGCGGCAGCAGCAGGGCGAACCGGCCGGCGCCGTCATAGGAAAGGATGTCCACGCGCCGGAGCGACGCCTGCAGCAGCTTCACCGCGCGGCGCAGCGCCATGTCGCGATCTTGCGCGTCCGCCCGCGTCGACGCGTAGTCCTCCAACTGCACTTCGGCAACCGAGAAGACAAGGAGGAGCGACCCGCAGCGTTCGACTTCGTCGCGAACCAATTGCTCGAAGGTCGGCCACGGGCACAGCGCGCGCATCGGATCGGTCCGGATCATGCCCTGCACTTCTTCGTGGAGGCGCGCGGCCTCCACCGCGGCCACGCTTTGCGTGGCGAGCCCGCGAATCCGCAGGCGCACCGCCTCCGAAAGATCGAAGGGGGTCTCACGGTAGGCCGTGAGCCACGCCCGCGGCTGACCCGAGCGCACGAGCGCGGTGGAGCACCACCAGCCGTCGGGGCGCGCCGCCGGTCCTCGCGGCCGGATGTGCACTTCGCCGCTTTCGGGGTTGGCGGGCAGCGCCGCATCGGGCGCGGCGGCCGCCTCCTCGGGTACCGTCCCGTGCGATACACTCGCCCGCAGACCGCCGGCCTCCGCGACGACGTGGCCGATGCCGGCTTCCGCGCCGACGAGACGGCGAAACGCCTGCAGCAGCGCGTCCATCACGCCCTCGACCCGCAGCTCGCCGCTGATCTGGCGGGCGATCTCGTTGTAGGTCTCGAGTTCGTCGACGCGCGCCTCGAGCTCTCGGGTCGCCTCCGCAAGGCGCCGGTCCAGCTCGACGTTCCAGCGGGCCTGCTGCACGCTCGCGCGATGCTCCTGCGCCACCATGCCGAGGACGAGCGCGAGCAAGAAGGCCCCCGCCATGAACGCGCCGAGATGGAAGCCGGCCGTCGCGAACATCGACGACTGGCCCCCGGCGGTCCACAGGAGGAGCAGCAGACCGGCGGTCGCGATGGCCGCGGCGAGCGCCTGACGGAGATCTAGATTCACCGCCGCTTCCAAAATCGCCAGATAGTAAAGATAGATGAACGGACTGCTGAGGGTACCCGACAGGAAAAGCACGGCGGTGATCACCGTCAGGTCGAGCACGAGAATGAGGTCGGGCCGCCTGAGGATCGGGAACCGGCCCGCGCCCGCGGCGAGGAACACGACGTAGGCTGCCAGCACCGCCATGGTCGCCACGGCGCCGGTCGGCGGAACCACGATGACCCCCAACCACGTTGCGGGAATCAGGGTCGCGAGAATGAGGAGACGGACGAGCGTCGGCCACAGAGGAGAGGCACGGCTCTGGGACCCGTCGGCCGGGGGGCCGGACTGCCCTGAGCCTCTAGTCGCCTGAGAATCCAGAGGACGGGCCGAGACTACGATGGAATCGGCCATATATCTAGATAGTATGCCCTCGCTTTAGTCCGAAACGGACATAACCCGCGGACGCACTGTACAGGTTCAGATAGATCCGAAAGACCCTCGTTGAAGGGTGTCGCGACGGACTCGGCGCTATCAACCGCTGGGCCATGGCTATACTGGCCCCATGCAGATTCACCAGAGCCTGGTGCGCGGCACCCGACGGATCCGC
>DATGFS010000053.1 GCA_035308905.1 bacterium
CGCGGATCCGTCGGGTGCCGCGCACCAGGCTCTGGTGAATCTGCATGGGGCCAGTATAGCCATGGCCCAGCGGTTGATAGCGCCGAGTCCGTCGCGACACCCTTCAACGAGGGTCTTTCGGATCTATCTGAACCTGTACAGGACAGCGCTGGACAGAATTGTACCGCCACGCCATACTAAGGCGAGGTCATTAAACACGCCGGGAGGCGGCCGATGGCGCAGCTCCAAAAGGTGACGATCGAATACTGCACCAGTTGAGGGTATCTCCCCCATGCCGTCCGTGTGGCGGAAGAGATCCTCAAGGCCAAGAAAACCGACGTGGCGACGCTGAGCCTGATTCCCTCCTCCGGAGGCGTCTTCGAAGTCGTCGCCGACGGCAAGACGATCTTCTCCAAGAAGCAGTTGGGCCGGCGCCCGGAGCCCGGCGAAGTCCTCACCCAACTCGAAGGTTCGTGAGCCCGAAGGCGTGAGGGCCGCGCGCCCGCGGCGGGCGGCGGTGCCGTACGGCATCGCCGCCTATTGCTGTTTCGCGATCAGCGGAGAAGACATGCCGGCCGCAGCCGGCCGGTAGCCCCCCGGACCGGCCCGCGTGCCCGCCGCTACTCCCTTTCGGGTTCCCGGATTTCGCTGGCTCTGGCTGAGCTCGCTGTGCACCTCGGCGGCCTACACGGTCGAGGTCCTCAGCCACGGCTGGCTCGTCCTCGAGCTGACGAACTCGCCGTTTTGGGTCGGCGTGGCCGTCGCGGTGCGCGGCGTCAGTCAGACGCTGTGCGGCATCCCGGCCGGCCTCGCGGCAGACCGGTTCGACCGGCGGACCATCCTGGTGGCCACCCAGACGACCGCGGCGACCGGCGGCCTCGTGATTGCCGGGCTGGTCTACGCCCACCGGATCGCGGTATGGCAGGTCTTCGTCTATCTCGTGCTGGTCGGCTGCACGACCGCGATGAACAGGCCGGCGGTCAACGGGCTTGTCTACGACGTCGTGGGAGAAGCGCTGCTGCTCAACGCCAGCGCCTACCAGTTCATGGCGGGCAGCGTCGTCCGCGTCGTCGGCGCGCTGGCGGGCGGCGTCATCATTGACCGGCTCGGCATCGCCGACAACTACATTCTCATCGCCGTCGTGTACGCGGGCGCCGCGGCCTCCGTCGGGGTGCTGCGGCGTCCGGCCGCAGCGCGGCCTCCGCACGAGCCGTTCAGCCGCGCGGTCGCGGACGGCTTCCGCTACGTGTTCCGCACGGCGCGGCTCCGGCGCCTCTTGCTGCTGAGCCTGTCGATCGAAGGCTTCGGCTTCTCGACCAACTCGATGCTGCCCGTCATGGCGCGGGACGTGCTGCGTGTTGGCGGCATCGGACTCGGCAACCTGGTGGCGATGAGCGGCGTCGGGCAGTTCCTCGCGACGATGCTGGTCGCGCGGCGCATCGAGCTCCGCCACCTCGGGACCGTCGTCGTGGGAGCGTCGATCGGCTTCGGCGCGTTCATCGTGCTGTTTGCGCTGTCTCCGTGGTTCGCGCTGTCGCTCGTGCTTATCGCGGTGGTCGGATTCATGGGCACGGCGTACGACACCACGATGTCGACGTCGTTCCAGGTGGGCGTGGCCGATGCGATGCGGGGACGCGTCCTCGGTCTCTACTCCGCCACGTTCGGGCTCAGCTCGATCGGCGGCCTGTGCATCGGCGCAGCGGCGACCGTTCTCGGCACGCCGATCGCGCTCGCCCTCAGCGGCGCGGCCGTCGTCGCGAGCGGTGTCGGGCTCGTCCGGCGCCGCCACACCCTCGGCCGGCCTGAGGACGCCTCAGGGAGCGGCGTTGTGAACGGGCAGATCGCAGAAGCTGACCGTTGAAGCGGCGCCTGCTTCCTCTAGCCGACTCCAGCATGCCCCTGATCCCCTGTGGTGGACCGCCGGCCGGTTACGAATACGGCCGCTACTCTAGGCTAGCGTGGTCTTCCGGTCCATGAAAAGGATGCTGGCCCCCGGCTCAGACGCCGAGCAGCGCGGCGGCGTTTCCCCCGAGAATGCCGGCGCGGTCCGCCTCCGGGATCTTGAGTGCCCGGATGCTCTCCAGCATCAGCGGGATGCTGCCGATCTGGTGGGGGTAGTCGCTGCCCGCGAGGAGACGGCCGGCGCCTGCAAACTGAATCGCGAGGCTCAGCGCAGCGGGATCGAAATTCACGGTGTCATACCAAAAATGTGCCTTGAGATACGCGCTCGGCGGCTTCCCGATGCGCGCGCGGCACTCGCGGAACGCCCGGTACCCGCGGTCGAGCCGCTCCGCGAGATATGGAATCGTCCCTCCAAGATGGCTCAGCACCCAACGAATCCTTGGAAAACGCTCGACAACGCCGGCAAACACGAGATGGGCGGCGGCAAGCGTCGTATCGAAAAGAAAGCCGCAGAGCGGCATGAGCCAATACTCGGTCATCGACTCGACGCCCACCGGCGACGTCGGGTGGATGTGCAGCACGGCGTCGTGAGCGTTCGCGACTTCATAGATCGGCCAGAATCGCTCGTCGGCGAGCGCCACCCCGTTCACATTCGCGAACAGCATCGCCCCGCGAAAGGCGAGCGGCCCGAGACAGCGCTCCAGCTCCGCGGCGGAGGCCTTCGGGTCATTGAGCGGCAGCGTGCCGAGCGCGCCGAAGCGGCGCCCGCGCTCCGCGACGATCTGCGCGAAGGCGTCGTTCACGAGGCGCGCGAGGTCGACCGCGCGGCGCGGCTCCTCCACGTGCGTGCCGGGCGTCGTCAGCGTGAGAATCTGCCGGTCGACGCCGTGTTCGGCGAGCACGCGCTCCCGGTACTCGATGTCGCGGTGGCCGCGGACGGCGATGTTGTAGTCGCCGGGATAGTGCAGCAGCGGGTTCCCCTCGGCGTCGTGGGTGACGCGGACGTTGCCTTGATGCGCCGCCAGCGCGTCGAGATATGCGGGCGGATAGAAGTGATCGTGCACGTCGATGATCGGCATGGGACGGCTGTTCGCCGCCGTGACTGCGCGTCCTCCAGCAATCGCCGCTACGGCGTCCTCGCCCAGTAGCCGTCCGCCGCCGCGGCCCGGCGCCACATCACCCATAGGATCACGACCCCGATCAGCCCGAGCGCCGCGAGACCGCCGAACTCGAACGCCAAGAACGCCTTGAACTCGTTGATGGTCGGGGGCAGGATGATGCCGCGCATAAACGCGAGGCGCTGGGTCGGCGTCGCGGCGAAAATGGTCGTCAGGACGAACGCGATCCCCCGCATCGCGTCCCAGAGCGTGTGAAAGAGTGCCACCAGCAGGTAGACGCCGGCCACCTTACGGGTCACCCGGAGGTGCCCGCCGCGGCTCGCGCTGAAGAGCACGCCGCCGAGAATTGCCGTCCACAGGCCGTGGCCGAGGGGAGCGAGGATGCCCCGCAGCAGCTCGGTAAACACCAGGTTGCCCAGCGACAGCGCGATGTGCGGACCCCGCGCGACAAACAGCGCGTTGAGCGCGTATCCGCTGCTCTCGAGCGCGCCGAACCCGAAGCCCACCGCCGCGCCGAGCACGATGCCGTCCCGCGTCACGTAGTGCGACAGCCGCCGGGCCACGAACATGAGCGCCAGGAGTTTCGCAAACTCCTCGATCAGTCCGACGCCCGCGTAGAGCACCGGGCTGTCGCTGACGAGCCACGACTCGAGGAGCGAAGCCGCGAGCACCCCGAGCACGCCGCCGACGATGAACGTCGAGAAGATGACGCGCGGCGTGACCACCGGACTCTCGTAGTGGTCCAGGTACCAGATAACGGCGGTCACCGGCACGAGAAAACTGCCGAGCAGCACGACCGTGGGGATCATCGTGAGGTTGCCTGTCAGACCGGTGACCACCACCGACGCCAGCCAGAGGACCAATCCCGTCCCCAGCACATTCCACCAGCGCGGCAGGTCCGGAGCCATTGCGGGGCGTGGCGGCGGCGCTTCCATGGGGTCACGTCACCAATTTCTCAGGGCGGTGTTGAGTTGACATCACGATCCAGAGGATGGCCAGCGCAATAACTATGCCGAGACCTATCATGGGTAGCCACCATCCGAGGATCGCGGCAACAGCGTACCCGAGCGTACCGGCACTCATCTGCGCCCAGATTCTCCTGATCTGCTCTTTTCCGACTTCCGGCTTGAGGAGATAGACGGGTCTCTGCGTCGCAGCGAACCAGACTACGAATGCGGCGTTCACTATAAGGCTGCTGCCCGCGTAGAACACGAAGGCCACAGGTGCGAGTTCGGTCGTGACGTACTTAGCAAGCAATGCCGTGGGAAATGGAATGAATGTCACCGTCAAGAGAAGAAGCCCGTTGGCGTACAGGAAAGGGGTCGATATCTTACTCAACATCCGAATGCCGTGGTGGTGGTTGACCCACGCGATAAGTATGATGCCGAAACTGAGGACAAAGGCGAGGTAGGAGGGCCAAAGGTCCGCCAGCGCATGCCAGAGCTCTCTGAGCGGCGCGTGTATACCCACCGCCGGAACCCTAATTTCCAAGACCAGAAGCGTCGCCGCGATGGCGAATACGGCATCGCTGTATGCTTCGATTCTCGCCAAGTTATTCACGTCTTGCTCCTAACCCGCCACGGCACGTGGGCAAATCGTGGGCTAATCGGTCTTGACAGTCGTGCTGTATCACGCAAAGCATTGTGAGCGACCTGAGAGATAGGTAACACTTTGTACCGGACACATGGGTAACACTCCTTCCCTGAAAGGGGGAGGGATGATGCCCTGGAGGGAGTGTTCGGTGATGGATGAAAGGATGCGGTTTATTG
>DATGFS010000054.1 GCA_035308905.1 bacterium
AGGAGACCTATAACAACGTCCGGCCGCACCAGGCGCTCGGCTACCTGACTCCGAACGAGTACATCCGCCGCTGGAAGGCGGCGCAGCCTGCCACACGCTCATGAGGAGGCAAAGTCTTTCGGATCTACTGGACCAGTACACTGCCTTGACACCTTCGAGCGGACTCGGATATGCTGATGGCGCATCGAACGCCGCGTGCCGAAGTGGCGGAATTGGCAGACGCGCTACGTTCAGGGCGTAGTGGGCGAAAGCCCGTGGGAGTTCGAGTCTCCCCTTCGGCACCACCGCGAATACCAAGGGCTTCTCCGGTGCGCGATCCACGGCACGGCTCCGATGTCTGAACCCGCCCCGCCGAGCGGTCTCGACGCGACGGTCCTCCACCATCTGCGCGGATTTCCGGAAGACCTCCAGCGTTTCGGCAACGTCCTCAAACAGGCGCACGGCCGCAGCGCGGTCGAGTTTTTCCTGTCGCGGCCGGCGCCGGCGGACTCATTTCTCGCCGCGCTCTGCCGCGCCGCGCGCGACGGCGAAGACGTCGTCACCGTGATCGAAGCGGCTGAAATCGTCGGCCGGCCGCCCGCCGCCCTGCTCACGCCCGACTCCGAGGCGGCGCTCCCACCGCCGTGGTGGGGCACGGGCCGGCATCGCCTGTGGCGGCGGGGGGATATTCTGCGGTACGCCGGCGGTGCAGCGGCGTCCGGGGCCGGCTAGACTCGCGTGGCGCGCCTCGCGCTCAACGTTCGGTGTTCCGCCTGCGGCTGCGAATTCGATACCGGAATCCGGATGGACGAACGGAACTTCGCCCGCGCGACCTTCGCGGCCAACTACCACGTGTGTCCGGCGTGTGGACGCCGTGGAACGTACGGGAAAGCCGACTACCGGGCGGTGGAACCGGCGCCGGACGCGCCGCCGGCCGAGACCTAGCCTAGCGGCGTGCGGGAGGCGCAGCGGCGGGGGGCGCCGCGATCCACCGGTCGGCCCACCGATGCAGCTCGGCGAACACCTTCTCGAGCGCGCGCCCCTTCTCGGTCAGCGCGTACTCGATGTGCACGGGCGTCTCCGGGTACACACGGCGCGTCACCATGCCTTCCGCTTCGAGCTCCTTCAACCGCTCGGACAGCAGCCGGTCGTGCAGTCCGGGCACCGCGCCGCGCAGTGCGGTGAACCGCTGAGGCCCGTCCATCAAGAGCTGCACGATCGCACCGGTCCAGCGCTTGCCGACGAGTTCGATCGTCTTGTGAAACTTGGGACAAATCTCCCCGAGTGCCTGCGGGGAGGCTCCCACGCCCTCGTGACCGGCACGCCGCAGCGTTTTCGTCGCCATCGCCCCTCTAGGCTAACACAAAATAAGGTACTTGACAACAGTAAGGCAGTGGAGTATTATGCTTATGAAACAGAAGTAACATACATAGAGGTAGCAGCGGCGCGCGGAGACACGAAGCCGCTGGGAAGAATCCAAAACGGGAAGCGGAAAGTGAGGGAGTCGTGATGGACCTCGGCCTCTTGATCATTCGGGTGGTGTTCGGCCTTCTCATGATCGGTCACGGCACACAGAAACTGTTCGGCTGGTTCGGCGGGTACGGGCTCAACGGCTCGTCCGGCTTCGTCGCGTCGCGCGGCTTCGCGCCGGCCAAGTTCTGGACGGCGACCGGAAGCCTGTCGGAATCGGTCGGCGGGCTCCTCCTGCTTGCGGGATTTCTGAGCCCGCTCGGCTCGATCGCGATCGCGGCGGCGATGCTGACGGCGATCGTCGGGTTCCACTGGCCCAAGTTCTGGGCGTCCGACGGCGGATACGAGCACGCGCTCGCCATGCTGACGGCGGCGGTGGCGGTCGGGATCACCGGCCCGGGCGCGTACTCGCTCGACGCGGTGCTCGGCACGGCGGTCCCCCCGATGGCCGCCGGGATGATCGCCATCCTCGCGGCGATTGGGTTCCTGGTCGGCGTCGTGGGGGCGGCGGTCCGCCGGCGCGCGACCGCGGGTACGTCCCAGAAGGCCGCGGCGTAACCGAGGCCCGGCTTCGCCGGAACACGATCGCAGCCAACCGGCGGGGAGCGGCTAAGTCGCCGCTCCCCGCCTTGCTGTTTCCCGACGCCGACGGGGTGTCTAGGTTCAGATAGATCCGACTACACTTGACACTCGGTGCAACGGCGGCATCGGGGCCGCTTCCGGCCGTTGGGCGGTGGCTATACTGGCACCACCATGGCCATCCTCAAGCCGTTCCTACGCCGGCGCGTCCGGG
>DATGFS010000055.1 GCA_035308905.1 bacterium
TGCGGTGGCGGCGCAGATCGGGCCGAAGACGCACATGGTGCTTCCGGTGCACCTCTACGGCCAGATGGCAGACATGGGCACCCTCCGGAATCTGGCCGAGGGCAAGGGCATCGCGATCCTCGAGGACGCCTGCCAGGCTCACGGCGCCCGCCGCGCCGGCATCGGAGCGGGGGCGGCCGGAGCCGCCGGGGCGTTCAGCTTCTACCCCGGGAAGAACCTCGGCGCTGGAGGCGACGCAGGCGCTTTCGTCACCAACGATCGGATGCTGGCGACCAGCGTCCGCGCGCTCCGCGAACATGGACAGACGGCGAAGTACGTGCACCTCTGCGAGGGATGGACCGCGCGACTCGACACGATCCAGGCGCTCATGTTGCTGCACAAGCTGCCGCGGCTCGACGAGTGGAATGCCCAGCGCCGCGCTGCCGCCCGGTACTACGCCGAGGGGCTCGCCGGTGTCGGCGATCTCGTGCTCCCGTCGGTGGGCCCGGAGAGCGAGCCGGTATGGCACCTGTACGTCGTCCGCACGGCCGACCCGGAAGCACTCGCCCTCTTCCTTAGGGAGAATGGGATCGGTACGGGTCGCCACTACCCCGACCCGGTCCACCTCACGGCGGCGTACGCGCGGCTCAGCTTGGGCGCCGGGAGCTTCCCGGTTGCAGAGCGCCTGGCGCGTGAATGCCTCTCGTTGCCGATCTTCCCCGGCATCAGCGAAGAGCAGTTGGCGGCCGTCGTCGGCGGCGTGCGAGCGTTCTTCGATGGACGCGCCGGCTAACGACGCGCCGTACCGCTTGATCGACGACGTCACATTCGGTGACGACGTCCGAGTCGGGTCGTTCACGAACCTCTATGGATGCTCCATCGGCAGCGAGACGCGGATTGGGCCTTTCGTCGAGATTCAGCGCGGGGCGACCGTCGGTGCTCGCTGCAAGGTCCAGAGCCACACCTTCATCTGCAGCGGGGTCGAGATCGGCAACGAGGTTTTCGTCGGCCATGGCGTCATGTTCATCAACGACAAGCATCCACGCGCGACGACGGAGCTCGGGGCGCCCCAGTCGGACGGCGACTGGAGGCTCATCGCCACGCACGTCGACGACCGAGCCTCCATCGGCTCTGGCGCGGTCATCCTCGCCGGCGTGACCATCGGAGCCGGGGCGCTCGTCGGCGCGGGGGCCGTTGTCACGCGGGACGTCGCGCCGGGCGAGACGGTGGCCGGCGTGCCGGCGCGGTTGATCGGCCGCGAAACCTGATCGGCACGGCGCGGCCCGGTCCCCCCGGAAGTCCAGCCCAACCATGGGACCTGGGGGTGAATCTTCGTCACTCGAAAGGGGGATACCGCCCGAACGGCCGTTGGCACATCGCGGCCCGAGGTTTACGTTTTCCGGACTGTCAACTCCGACTTCGTTCCCGAAGGCGGGAAACGCCTGGCAGTGCCTGTGAGCGCGGGTGGGCCGCCGCCCGCGCTCACCGGCCTACCCGGTGGCGTCGCAGCGCGAGCTCTAGCCGGACGTCGTCGTCTGCGGCGTCGTCACCGTCGCAGTCGTCGTCGACGGCGCGACGGCCAGAGCCGGAAGGAGCGCGAGCGCCTTCGTCTCGAAGTCAGTGGCGCCGTGGAGCGCTGCGATTCTCGTCTTCGCGGGCTGACGAGACGACACGGCAGCGTTGACGGCGTTCGCCGCGTTGGAGATCGGGTTGTAAGGCGGGCTTGCCCGGAACCCGGCCGCGGCGAGAGCCGTGCTTGCAGCCGTCAGATGTGCTGACGCTTGCCGGAGCGCGATCAGGAGGTTCTTGTTTGCTTTGGGCGTCCCCTTCTTGATATCGGCGACCGCCACGAGCTCAAGCGTCATCGCCGAGTGAAGGTCCGCCTGGATCTGTGCGAGCGTGTCCGACGAGAGCGGTCCTCGCGTCGGCGAGCCGGTGGCGGCGAGTCCGGCCGCTGCATAGCCGCCGATACCAATGACCGCCGACATGGCGACCGCGGCGACTCCTCTTGCAACTCTCGACATCCACCTTCGCACTGAGATCGCATATTCGTACGAAATCCCCGCAAAAGCGACCTGCGCGGTGGATTCTCCCCTTCCGTCTAGCGGGGGGCTCAAGCAGCGGCGGCCCTGCGCCGATACGCATCACGACCCTCCTAGCCAACGCGGGACCTGCGGCGACCCATCCATGTCCTACAACCACATCTCGCCGGAACTGGCGCTCATCGATCCGCGGCTGGCAACCCAACCGAGAAAGGTAGATCCGATGATCGCGCCGTTCGACTCAGAAGACGGGACGCCGCCCGGCCCAAACGGTTCGCCCCCTAGGCCCGACACGCAGGATCCACCCTCGATCGAAGGGCTCCTCTTTGCCGCGGGCGCCATCTCGGCCGACCAGCTCGGCGAGGTCGTCCGTGATGCAGTCCTCAATCAACGCCCCGTTTCAGCGGTCGCGCTGGAACGCGGCTTCGTGACGAAGGAGGTCCTCGACGAGGTCGTTGCAGCCTCGGGCGCGAACGCGTCCCTCGGGGAAGCCCTCGGGGAGCGCGATCCGGAGGCCTCCCGGGCGGTCGTCTCCGTGGTGCAGCCGGTCGGCGCTCCTGTCGCGCCGCAGACGCTCATCCTTCCGCCGCCCGAGGTGCCGGCCCCCCCGGCCCCGGCGGCCGTCGAGCAGGCGGTCGCCGCCGCGGCACCGCGCCCAGTGGCCCATCAGACACTCATCCTGCCGCCGCCCGAGCCCCCGGCGCCCGTGACCGCGGCCGCCGCGCAGCAGGCGGTCGCCGCCGCGGCACCGCGCCCGGTCGCCCACCAGAGCCTCATCCTGCCGCCGCCCGAGCCCCCGGCGCCCGTGACCGCGGCCGCCGTGCAGCAGGCGGTCGCCGCCGCGGCACCGCGCCCATCCGCGGACGCGCCTGCGATCGTGGCTCTTCCCCCCCAGGCGCCGCTCCCGCGGATCGTGACCGCCTCGGCTGACCACCAC
>DATGFS010000056.1 GCA_035308905.1 bacterium
CGGGCCGCGGTTGCCTGGATCCGAGAGAGCTGGGGCCAGGTGTGAGCCAGCATCCGGAACCGTGACCGCTCACCTCCGAGCTGCGGAACCAAAGGCCGCTCATCCCGCGCAGACGGGACGCGCCGCCGAGTAGCATCCGCCGGACCCCGCCGCGATCGGGATGAGAGCCGTTCGAGCCGCCTACGGCGCGGACGGAACTAAGGTGGTACCGCGGGAAGCCCCGTCCTTAGATGGCTTTCCGCGGTTTCGTATTTTCGGCGGGCAGTGAGACACAGGGGAGGAGCGGTGTGATGGCGCGTCAGGCGACGTCTACGGTGAAGCCGGGTCCGGCTGCCACGGTGAAGCGCATGCTGGGGTCGCAGGCGTTGATCGAATGCCTGCACCGGGTCGGCGTCGAGGTCATCTTCGGCCACCCGGGCGGCGCGGCGCTCCCGCTCTACGACGCGTTGTACGACGCGCGCGGTATCCGGCACGTCCTCGTGCGGCACGAGCAGGTCGCCGCGCACGCGGCCACGGGGTACCACCGCGTCACCGGCAAGGTCGGCGTCTGCATGGCGACGTCCGGGCCGGGCGCCACGAACCTGATCACCGGCATCACCGATGCCATGATGGACTCGGCCGGGATCGTCGCAATCACCGGCCAGGTCAGCACGCTCGCGATCGGCCGCGACGCGTTCCAGGAGGCCGACGTGACCGGGATCACGATGCCGGTCACCAAGCACAACTGCATCGTCCAGAAGTCCGAAGAGCTGCCGCGGCTCGTGCTGCAGTCGTTTCTCATCGCCGGCAGCGGCCGGCCGGGTCCCGTCCTCGTCGACATCCCGCGGGACATCGCGGCGGCCGAGTACGACTTCGAGTTTCCGGAGCAGGTGACGCTGCGCAGCGGCAAGATTCCCCCGGCCATCCCGAGCCCGAATCAGATCGCCGCCGCTGCGGCCCTCCTCGGCGCGTCGTCGCGCCCGCTGATCTACGCCGGCGGGGGCGTCATCACCGCGAACGGCGCGGCCGAGCTGACGGCGCTCGCCCGCAAGGCGCGCATCCCGGTCACGACGACCCTGATGGGCAAGGGCGCCTTCCCGGAGACCGATCCGCTGTCGCTCGGGATGCTCGGCATGCACGGCACCGCGTACGCGAACCACGCGATCAACACCGCGGACGTCGTGCTCGCCGTGGGCGTGCGCTTCGACGACCGCGTGACCGGCCGCGTGAAGGACTTCGCCCCGCACGCGAAGTTCATCCACATCGACATCGATCCGGCGGAGATCGGCAAGATCAAGCCGGCCCATGTGCCGATCGTCGGCGACGCGCGCGAGTCGCTGCGCGTGCTGGCCGCGCAGCTCACCCCGCCGGTGTGCGGACCTTGGGATGCGCAGTTGGCGGAGTGGAAGGCGCGCTACCCGCTGCGGTACCGGCAGAACGGCGACACGATCAAGCCGCAGTTCGCGATCGAGGAGATCTACAAGATCACCGAGGGCCGGGCGATCGTGACGACCGACGTCGGCCAGCACCAGATGTGGGCGGCGCAGTTCTACCTGACGACGGCGCCGCGGACGTGGGTCAGCTCCGGCGGCCTCGGGACGATGGGCTTCGGATTCCCCGCGGCGCTCGGCGCCCAGGTCGGCCGGCCGGACGCGCTCGTGTGCGCGATTGTCGGCGACGGCGGCTACCAGATGACAATGCAGGACCTTGCGACGGCGGTCGAGTGGGGGCTCCCGATCAAGGTCTACATCATCAACAACGGCTCGCTCGGCATGGTCCGGCAGTGGCAGCAGCTCTTCTACCGCGAGCGCTACTCGCACGTCTTCTTGAAGAACCCCGACTTCGCGAAGGTGGCGGACGCCTTCGGCGCCGTGGGCATCAGCGTGCGCCGGCCGGAGGAGGTGGCGCCCGCGGTGCGGCGGTCGCTCGAAGTCACGGACCGGCCGTGCGTGGTCGACATCATCTGCGATCCTGAGGAAAACTGCTACCCGATGATCCCCTCGGGGCAGTCCATCAAGGAGATGATCGTTGAAGATGATCGCATCCGCGACTGAGGCCCTCAACGGCGCCTCGCCGCGGACGCAGCGGCCGATGAAGCACACCATCTCCGTGCTGGTGGACAACGCGCCCGGCGTGCTCATGAAGGTCGCCGGGCTGTTCCGCCGGCGCGGCTACAACATCCACAGCCTGGCCGTCGGCGTGACGGAGCAGCCCACGGTCTCGCGGATGATCATCGTCGTCGAGGGCGAGCCGGAGATCCTCGAGCAGATCATCAAGCAGCTCAACAAGCTGATCGAGACGATCAAGGTCAACGACGTCACCGGTTTCAACACGGTCGACCGGGAACTGGCGCTCATCAAGCTCAACGCGACGCCGCAGACGCGCATGGAGATCATGGAGATCAGCAACGTCTTCCGCGCGAGCGTCGTCGATCTGACCGAGAAGACGATGACGCTCGAGGTGACCGGGCGGTCCGATAAGATCGACGCAATCCTGTCGCTGCTCTCGAAGTACGGCGTGCGCGAGATGGTCCGCACGGGCCAGGTGACGCTCGTGCGCGGCACCCAACCGACGTAACGTCCGGGCGGAACCCCCAAGGAGGCGGCGCACAAATGCCGGCCAAGGTCTATTACGAACAGGACGCCAACCTGAACGTGCTCCGCGGCAAGCGGATCGCCGTGATCGGGTACGGCAGCCAGGGTCACGCGCAGGCTCAGAACCTGAACGACAGCGGCGTGGCGGTGGTGGTCGGCCTCTACAAGGGCAGCCGGTCGTGGGACCAGGCGCGGGCGGACGGACTCGAGGTCGCGACCGTCGCGCAGGCGGCGGCCCAGGCCGACATCGTCCAGATCCTCATTCCCGACGAGATCCAGGCCCGGATCTACCGCGAGGAGATCGCGCCGCACCTCACCGCCGGCAAGGCCCTCGGGGTCTCGCACGGCTTCAGCATTCACTTCCACCAGATCGTGCCGCCAGCCGACGCCGACGTGTTCATGATCGCGCCGAAGAGCCCGGGCCACCTGCTGCGGCGGATGTACGTCGAAGGCAGGGGCGTCCCCTCGCTGCTCGCGGTGCACCAGGATCACACCGGCAAGGCGCGCGCCATCGCACTCGCCTACGCGCACGGCATCGGCAGCCTCCGGGCCGGGGTCATCGAGACCACGTTCCGCGAGGAGACGGAGAGCGATCTCTTCGGCGAGCAGACCGTGCTGTGCGGCGGCATCTCCGAGCTCATCAAAGCGGGGTACGAGACGCTGGTCGCGGCCGGCTACGCGCCGGAGATCGCCTACTTCGAGTGCCTGCACGAGATGAAGCTGATCGTCGACCTCATCTACGAGGGCGGTCTCGGGATGATGCGCTACTCGGTCAGCAACACCGCGAAGTTCGGCGATTTCACGCGCGGCCGCCGGATCATCACCGACGAGACGCGGGCCGAGATGCGCCGGATTCTCTCGGAGATCCAGAGCGGCGTCTTCGCCAAGGAATGGATCTTGGAGAACGAGGCAGGGCGCCCGGTGTTCAACGCGCGGTACCGTCAGGAGGCCGAGCACCCGATCGAGGAGATCGGGCGGCAGCTGCGGGCGATGATGCCGTGGCTGAAGCGGGACTCTGCGGCCGTGCCGGGACAGGACGGCGCGGCCGCGGCGAAGGCCGGGCCTCGCAAAACCGAGGCGCGGGCGAAGCGCTAGGCGGCGACGCCGGCGCATACCGCCGGCTAGTGCCGCACGCGGATCACGGCCCCGCATTCGCGGGGCCAGGGGGGCGGAGAGACGATGGCCGAGATGATCCGGATCTTCGACACGACGCTTCGGGACGGCGAACAGTCGCCGGGCTTCACCATGAACACGCAGGAGAAACTCGAAGTCGCCCGCGCGCTCGCCGCGCTGCGGGTCGACATCATCGAGGCCGGGTTTCCGGCGAGCTCGCCCGGCGATCTCGAAGGCGTGCAGCTGATCGCGCGGGAAGTGCGCGGGCCCGTGATCGCGGGGCTCGCGCGCGCGAACCGCGGCGACGTCGAGGCGGCCATCGAAGGCGTGCGGGAGGCGGAGCGTCCGCGGATCCACACCTTCATCGCCACCTCGCCGATCCACATGGAGCACAAGCTCCGGATGACGCCGGACCAGGTCTACGAGGCCGCGGTCGAGGCCGTGCGGCTGGCCCGCCGCTCCGTGGAAGACGTGGAGTTCTCGGCGGAGGACGCGAGCCGGTCCGATCCCGCATTTCTCGTGCGCGTCTTCGACGGTGCGATCGCCGCGGGCGCGACCACGATCAACGTGCCGGACACGACGGGCTACGCGACGCCGGAAGAGTACGCGGCGCTCCTCAAGTTCTGCATCGAGCAGACCACGGGCGGCGACCGCGTGGTGTGGAGCGTGCACTGCCACGACGACCTCGGACTCGCCGTGGCCAACTCGCTCGCCGCGCTGCGGGTCGGCGTGCGCCAGATCGAGGGTACGATCAACGGGATCGGCGAGCGCGCCGGCAACGCCGCGCTGGAAGAGATCGTCATGGCGCTGCACACGCGCCGCGGCCACTACGGCTACGAGACCGGCGTCGACACGACGAAGATCTACCGCACCAGCCGGCTGATCAGCGCGATCGCAGGCGTGCCGGTCCAGCCCAACAAGGCGATCGTGGGCGACAACGCCTTCGCGCACGAGGCGGGGATCCACCAGCACGGCGTGCTGATGAACCGCGAGACCTACGAGATCATGACCCCGCAGACGATCGGCATCCCGAGCAACAAGCTGGTGCTCGGCAAGCACTCCGGCCGGCACGCCTTCAAGAACCTCCTGGAGGAGAACGGCCTCACACTGAGCGACGCCGAGGTCGAGCGCGCGTTCGTCGAGTTCAAGGTCCTGTGCGACAAGAAGAAGCAGGTCTCGGTCGAGGACATTCTCTCCCTCGTCGAGAGCGAGGCGCAGAGCGCGCCGAAGACGTATACGCTGCGGGCGTTCCACGTCTCCACCAGCAGCACGCTGCCGCCGATGGCGTCGGTCACGCTGGCGCGCGGGCGGGAGCTGTTCACCGAGGAGTCGAGCGGCGACGGGCCGGTCGACGCAATCTACAACGCCGTGAACAAGATCGTGGGGCTCTCGCCGACCCTGGCCGACTACGCGATCAAGTCGGTGAGCGGCGGTACCGACGCGATCGGCGAGGCGACGGTGAAGGTGCGCGACGGCGACGGGCTGTTCGTCGGCCGCGGGACCAGCACCGATGTGCTCGAGGCCAGCGCGAAAGCCTATCTCGCCGCGGTCAACAAGCTCATCTACGAGCGCGAGCACTGGATGAGCAACACCTACGGATAGGCGCATGCCGAACGCCAGGCGCATCGCGCTCTACGACACGACCCTCCGGGACGGCACCCAGGGCGCGGGCATCACCCTGTCCGCCGACGACAAGCTGCGCATCGCCGAGCATCTCGACGCCTTTGGGGTCGACTATATCGAAGGCGGCTGGCCGGGCAGCAACCCGAAGGACATGGAGTTCTTCGAGCGGGCCCGCGGCCGCGGCTGGCGCCACGCGCGGCTCACCGCCTTCGGCAGCACCCGCCGGCCCGGCATTCCGGCCGACCGCGACGAGAACCTCAACTTGATCGTCGCCGCGGGCACGCCGGCCGCGGCGCTGTTCGGCAAGTCGTGGGACCTGCACGTGCGCGAAGCGCTGCACACGACGCCGGAGGAGAACCTCGCCATGATCGAGGACTCCGTCCGGTATCTGCGGTCGCGCGGTCTCGAGGTCGTCTACGACGCCGAGCATTTCTTCGACGGCTGGAAGGCCAACCCGGAGTACGCGCTCGCCACGCTGCGCGCGGCGGAGCGGGCGGGGGCGTCCGTGGTCGTGCTCTGCGACACGAACGGCGGGTGCCTCCCGCACGAGATCCGGGCCGGCGTCGAGGCGGCCCGGCGGGCGATCGAGGGACCGCTCGGCATCCACACCCATAACGACGGCGAGCTCGGCGTCGCCAACACGCTCGTGGCGGTGGACGCCGGGTGCGTCCACGTCCAGGGAACGATCAACGGGATCGGCGAGCGCTGCGGCAATGCCAACCTGGTCTCGATCATCCCGAACCTCCAGCTCAAGATGGGGTACCGCTGCGTTCCCGCCGCGCAGATCGCGCGGCTCGGCGAGCTGTCGCGCTACGTCGCCGAGCTGGCCAATATCGCCCCGAACGAGTATCAGCCGTTCGTCGGGCTCAACGCGTTCGCGCACAAGGGCGGTGTGCACGTCAGCGCCGTGATGGCCCACCCGCCCACCTACGAGCACATCGCCCCCGAGACCGTCGGTAACGCCCGGCGCGTCGTCGTGAGCGACCTGTCGGGGCGCGCCAACGTGCTGTACAAGGCACGCGAGATGGGCATCGACCTCTCGCGCGACCGGCCGGAGGTCCGCCAGATCCTGGCTGAGCTGAAACGGCTCGAGCACGAGGGGTACCAGTTCGAGGCCGCGGAGGCGTCGTTCGAGCTGCTGATGCGCCGGATCATGGGTCAGCACCGGCCGTCGTTTACGCTGCTCGGCCTGCGCGTGACGGTCGAGAAGCGGGATCCCGGCGTCGCGGTGTGCGCCGCGGAAGCGACGATCAAAGTCGCGGTGGACGGACAGGAAGAGCACACCGCCGCCGAGGGCGACGGCCCGGTGCACGCGCTCGACCGCGCGCTCCGCAAGGCGCTCGGCCGGTTCTACCCCGAGATCCAGCGGGTGCGGTTGACCGACTACAAGGTGCGCGTCCTCAACGCCGACGCCGCGACCGCCGCCCGCGTGCGCGTGCTCATCCAGTCGACGGACGGCACCCATACGTGGGGGACCGTCGGCGTCTCCGAAAACGTCGTCGAGGCGTCGTGGCAGGCACTGGTCGACAGTCTCGAGTACGTGCTGCTCCGCGCCTCGGTCTCGAGCGGAGTGCCGGCGTCCGCGGCGGAGATCCGCGGGGCGGGCGCGCTGTCGTGAGCCCGCGCGCCATGCAGATCGCGGTCGTGCCCGGCGACGGGATCGGCCGCGAGGTGATCGCCGAGGCGGTCCGCGTTCTGCGCGAGGCCGGCCGGCGCTTCGAGATCTCGCTCTCGTACGAGGAGGGGATCGCCGGGGGCGCCGCGATCGACGCCACCGGCAACCCGATTCCCGACGAGACCGTCAATCTGTGCGCGCGCTCGAACGCGATTCTCCTCGGCGCCTGCGGCGGGCCGAAATGGGACAAGGGTCCACGGCACCTGCGCCCGGAGCAGGCGCTGTTCACGCTGCGGCGGCGGTTCGGCCTGTACGCGAACCTCCGTCCGGCCGTGGTGCGCGGCCCGCTTGTGGGAGCGTCGCCGCTGCGGCGTGACGTGGCGGAGGGCGTGGATATGCTGATCGTCCGCGAATTGACCGGCGGCCTCTACTTCGGGCCGCAGTCGCGCACCGGCGAGGGGGAGGCGGTGACGGCACAGGACACGCTGCCGTACTCCGCGGGCGAGGTTCGCCGCGTCGTTCGCGCCGCGTGCCGGATCGCCCGCACACGTGCGCGGCGCAAAGTGACGTCCGTCGACAAGGCCAACGTGCTCGAGACGTCGCGGCTCTGGCGCGAGGTCGCGACGGAGGTCGGCCGCGAGTTCCCCGACGTGACCATGGAGCACATGCTGGTCGACAACTGCGCGATGCAGCTTGTCCGCGCTCCGCGGCAGTTCGACGTCATCGTCACCGACAACATGTTCGGCGACATCCTCAGCGACGAGGCCGCGGGCGTGATGGGCACGCTGGGGCTCATGCCCTCGGCAAGCCTCGGCGACGCCCCACCCGGACTGTTCGAGCCGGTGCACGGCACCGCGCCCGACATCGCGGGCCGCGGGATCGCCAATCCGCTGGCGGCGATCCTGACCGGCGCCCTGTTGCTGCGGTACGGCGCCGAGCACGAGGCCGCGGCGGGGGCGATCGAGGCGGCCGTGGTCAAGGCGCTCGCGGACGGATGCCGGACGGCCGACATGGGCGGCGACGGCCCTGAGCTCGGGACCACGGCGATGACCGACGCGGTTCTCGCCCGGCTGTCCTGAGGGGCGCGGAGGCATGCTCGAGCTTCGTCCCAACTGCGAGTGCTGCGATGCGAACCTGCCGCCCTCGGCGCCCGACGCGATGATCTGCTCCTTCGAATGCACCTTCTGCAGGGCCTGTGCCGAGACACGGTTGGGCGGGCGGTGTCCGAACTGCGGCGGCGTCCTCGTCGCGCGTCCGACCCGCTCCGCGTCCGCCCTCGCGGCGCATCCCGCTTCGACAGTGCGCGTGTTCAAGCCGCAGGGTTGCGGGGAGCCCGCCGTCGCGCGGTAAGTGCGCGGTCGCGGCGGCGCGATCCGCGCCGCCGGTGTTCACGGATGTGAAGGTTCGCTTGCATTCGTCCGGGTGCCGGGCCTACAATAACTCTGTCGTGTGCTCGGATCACCCGTGTTGATGATGCCCGCGGCCGCCGCCCTCGCCCTGGGCTACGGGCTGGCGGCGGTCGCCGTTATGGGCGGCTCCAGGTCCCGGCGGCCGTGGCTCCTGGTTGCGCTCGCAGCCGGCGGGATCGCGTTCCCTCTGACGGTCTTCCTCGCGGCGTCCATCCAGGCTCTGCTCGCGTCCGTCTTCGGCTGGGGACCCGACGCGATCGCGATGACCCTCGGACCCGGGATTGCCGGCGCCGTGGTGACCGCGGTGGTCAACGAAGTGTTCACGCTGTCGGCCGCGCTGCTCGTGTGGCGGTGGTCGCGCGGCGGGACGCTGCTCGGCTTCGGCGCCGCAGCGGGCGCCGGGTTCGCGGTCGTCGGCGCCTACCAGATCATCCATTTCGCGCTGATGGCGCGCGCGCTGCCGATCAGTTCGGCGTCGAGCTTCGTCGTCTCGCTGGTGCAGCAGCTGGCGTTCGTGGCCGCCAACAGCGCGTCGACCGCGCTCGCGGCGTTCGGCGCGCTGGGACGCCGTGCCGGTTTCTATCTCGGCGCGGCGGTGCTGTTTCAGATCCTTTTCCTCATCTTCGGGCTCCTGTACGAGCTGCGCGTCTATTCCAACGCGGTCTGGACGGTTCTCGACGTCGCGGCCGCCGCGGCGCTGGTCGCCGGGGTGCTGATCCTCGACCGGCGGCGCCCGGCCGGCACCGCCCTCGCTTCCGCAGCCTGACCGATCTTTCCCGTGGACGCACATGTCACGGCCCGTGCGCGCGCCGCGGACGGGTGGCGGGCGTTGCGCGCCTTTTTTACCGAAGGCGCCCGCCATCTGCCCGAGGCGATCGCGGCGTTCGAGGAGGCGGAACGGCTGCTGCGCCGTCCGGAGGCGGACGCCGGCCGACCTGTGGCCGGCCGGCAGGGAATTGAAGCGGGCGGCGACGCCGAGGGCGTGCTGATCGGCCTCTCGATCGCGCTCCGGCTGCGCCGCCGTCCGGAGGATGTGCGCCGGGCGGTGGTGCTGGTGCAGGAGCTCCTCAACATCGTCCGCCGGCGGTCGGGTGAGGCGGCCGCGGTGGCACTCCGCGCGTACCTCGAGGACGCGTACCGGGATCTCGCGGAGGTGACCGAGGACGGCGAGGCCGCGCGCGCGGCGCAGGACGGCATCGCGGCCTGCGACCGGACCCTTGCCCTCGCGCGCCGCTTTCACGCGGACGACGCGGTGGCGCACGCGCGCGCCACGAAGGCGCTGCTCCTGCGCCGGCTCGCGGCCGCGCAGCCCGGCGGCGACGCGCCGGCGCTGCTGCGGGAGGCGAACCGTCTGACCGCGGCGGCGCTCGCCGGCTGGCCGGCCCGCGACGCGGAAGGGCTCGCGGCGTTTCGGGCGGACGTCGCCGAGAGCCTCGTCGAAGGGGCGCGCCCGCGGCCGTCCGCCGCGGACCGGGCGGAGGGACTGCTGCGCCAGGCCGAGCGCGCCGTTCCCGGCGAGAACCGGTATCTCGCCGCGCGCGTGGCGCGCGCGCGCGCCCGCGTGGCGCTCGCGGCCGACCGTCCCGACGCGCTCGACGCGGTGACCGCCGCGGCGGCGGCCTTTCGCGATCTCGGGCTCACGCGCGAGGCCGAGGAGGTGGAGCACTGGCTGTGACCGAACTGCGCGGCGGTTTCACGCGTCAGCGTGGCAGAGAACAGGGAGGCCCGGACCGTGAGCAGTCGCGCCGGAATGAATCCGAAGCTGCGGGAGCCCCATACGGACGCGCTCTTTCAGGCGGTGCTGCAGCTGCGCACCGTCGACGAGTGCTACCGGTTTTTCGAGGATCTCTGTACGATCGGCGAGATGAAGGCCCTCGCGCAGCGCTTCGCCGTGGCGCGGATGCTGGCCGAAGGACGGACCTACCAGCAGATCGCCGCGCGCACCGGCGCCTCCTCGGCAACGATCAGCCGCGTCCGCCGGTTCCTGACGTACGGCGCGGACGGGTACGCGCTGGTGCTCGCGCGGCTGCGGCGGAGCCGGAGCGCCCATGACGGCGCGTAGGCCGGGGGTGCTGCTCCCGGTCGTCGCGGTGGCGCTGCTGCTGACGGCGGCCGCGGTGTGGGCGGACACCCTCGACGACCGCGTCTACGCGATCGCCAGCCAGTTGATGTGCCCGGTCTGCGCCGGGCAAACCGTCGCGGAGAGCGACTCCGCGGTCGCGCGCGAGATGCGCGACGTCATCCGCGCGAAGCTGCAGGCCGGCGAGACGCCGGATGCGATCCTGAGCTTCTTTGTCGGGCAGTTCGGCGAAAGCGTGCTCGCGGAGCCTCCCCGCCGTGGGCTGTCGCTCCTGCTCTACCTGGGGCCCGCGGCCGGCGTCGCCGGCGGGCTCGCGATCGCGGCGCTGTGCATTCGCCGGTGGACGGGCCGGCCCGCGGCCGATCCACGCGGCGGCGCGTTGACGCCGCCGTCCGCGGACGGGACCGGCGCCGCCAGCGTAGACTCCGGCGCCCCGGACCGCGCCCGCCTCGCCCGCGAGCTCGAAGCCCGCGACCGCTTCTGACCGCCCGGCCGTCCGCGTCCCCCGCGGCATCCCGCCGAGCGGTGTCTAGGTTCAGATAGATCCGACTACACTTGACACTCGGTGCAACGGCGGCATCGGGGCCGCTTCCGGCCGTT
>DATGFS010000057.1 GCA_035308905.1 bacterium
CGCTGCCGGTGCCGCGCGCGCTCGCGATTGCCGCCAGTCTGGCGGACGTCGTCGCCTACTGCCACGCGCATCATGTCTGCCACCGCGATCTCAAGCCCGAGAACATTGTGGTCGGCGCGGACGGCCGCGCCACGATCATCGACTTCGGGATCGCCCTGCTCGACGGCGCGCCCCGCGTCACGTGGCGCGGCTTCTCCGGGCTGATCGGTACCCCCGAATACATGGCGCCCGAGCAAATCCGCGGCGAGCGGGGCGGTCCGGAGACGGATGTGTACGCGGTCGGGGTGATTCTCTACGAGATGCTCGCGGGCCGTCCGCCGTTTGGCAGCACGAACCCGCTGGCGACAATGTACCAGCATCTCAATCTGCGTCCGGAGCCGCTCGACCGGTTCCGCGGCGACGTGCCCCCGCCGGTCGCCGCGATCGTCGCCCGCGCCCTGCGCCGCCGTCCGCAGGAACGGTTTCCGGACGGCTCCGCGCTGCTCGAGGCCCTACGCGCGCCCGAACGCGTCGATACCGGTGTGCTGGCACGCCCTGACCCGCCGCTCGCCTCGGCGCTGCGCGAGGGGCTGATGCGGCATCCGTTCGTGATCCTTGGGCTCGTCGGGCTCGGCACCGCGATTCTGGTCTTGCTGGCCGAGGCGGTGCTGCGGCGCTGACGAGGCCCGGCGCGGGCCGGTTCGGAGGCGCGACCGGCCGGGTCAGCGCGTGAGGATCTGCCGGCCGCCGCCCGCGGTCCAGCGCCGTGGAAAATCCTTCAGCGCTTCGTCCACGAACCGCGGAAACGACGCGCGGAACGTGCCGCGCCACAACACGACGCCGCGCACCCGCGGATCCGCCAGCGCCGCGGTGAGGGTGCCCGCGGTCAACCACCGGGCGCGTATTCGCATCTCGGAGGTGTCACACAGCGCGGGAGGGACGTCACGGCCGGCCAGAAACGGCACGATGGGGTCGTCCGACAGGACCCAGGCGCCGGCCGGTACACTCCGCGCGGTCTGTCGCACCGCGGCGTGAAGCGGCGCGGACGTCTCGGGAGCTGAGGCCGCGGCGGTGGCCGTCAGCGCGGCGAGCCAGGCGATGAGCAAGATGCCGGCGACGGCGGTGCGCACGTGCGGCGGCTCCCGCCGGCCGCCCTCTACCGCGGCCGCGGCCAGAACGGCGAGCGGCGTGACGAGGACGACGAGATGGTGAGGCCACACCGGCCTCCAGAGGAAGACGGCCGCGAGGTCGGCGGCGAGCCAGGCGGCCACGGCGCGCTGCGGCGCGGCTCCGGCCCGCCACACGCCGGCGCCGTATACGAGGCCGGCGAGCCCCAGCACGACGAGGAGCCAGTTGGCCGCGGCGAAGGCGAGAAGGAGCAAGAGAGTACGGCCGGGGTCGACGGCGTTGACGCCCGCGACCGCGCGGTGAAACGCCACGGTCTGCCGCCAGATCTCCGCGGGCGGGCTCCCGATCCACACGATGGTGGCACCGGCTGCGAGCGCGCCCCCGGCCGCAAGCGCCGCGGCGCGCACTGTGATTCTCTTGAGGACGGCGGGCCCGGCGGCCACGAGAGCGGCGGCGAGGGGGATGAGGCAGGTCGCGGCTGTGAATTTCGTCATGACGGCCAGCCCCGCGGCGACGCCGGCCATGCCCCACCGCAGCGTTTCGCCGCGACCTACAGCGCGGTCCACGCCGCGGTCCCCCCCGGCGGCGAGGCCGAGCGCGACGGCCAGCGCCGCGAGCGCTTCGGAGGGACCCTCCATCTGGACCGTGTGCGAGGCCGCCATGAGCGCAGGCGCAGACCCCGCGATAGCGACCGCCCACAGAGCGGCGCGTGACCGGCTTCCGCGCGCCGCGATCGCAGCGAGGCTCGCCAGCCACAGCACCGAGAAGCCTACAATGACGGCTCGCGCCGAGGCGAGGGACCGCCCGAATAGCCCGAACGTGTGCGCGAGGACACCAATAAGCAACGGCGGCTGGCTGAGGAATACCGGCGCGTAGAGCCGATGACCGGCCGCCGCCGCCGCGGCCGTCGCCGCGTACACGCCTTCGTCGTAATCATAGTGCGCAGGGTAGGGGGCCGCCAGCACAAGCCACATCTGCCAGATGACGTGGACGCTCAGCAGGATCGCCGCGATGAGGAATATGATTGGGCGGCCTTCGGATCGAACGCGCGGCGCGGCTATCATGGCCTTCAGCGTACCATCGGCGATAAACCGCGCACAATCGTCCGCAACATGGCGTTATCGGGGTTGACAGATCCGGGGCACGGCAGGACAATACTTTTGAAGGCACCGCCGGTACTTACGGCCGGTCACGAAGGCCACCGGCGGGATCCAACGAAGGAGGCGGGACGATGCGGGCAAGAACGCGTCGGTCACGTCGGAATACGGCTACGGCCAAGGAGCGGCCACCGAAGCAGTAACGGAGCGGTGGTGGGGCAGGTCCTGCCGCTCCAAGCGAACCCCTCGTAGCCCTTCCAACAGGGGACGAGTCCCCACGAAGGCGACTTGAATGTCGCGAAGGCGGGAGCGAGGGTAGCGAGACCTCAAAAGCGAGGCCGGCGGCGCGTCCAGCGCCGCCGGCCTCGTGTGTTTTCGCGGTTGCCCCCTGGCGGGAGCAGGGACCGGGCGCCTGCGGCCTGAAGCGATCGCACTGTGTCTGCGGTGGCCACCAACGCGCGCGCCCGGCGGCTGCACCACCGCCGATCGTGGCGACAGTTTTTCCGCGTCATGGGTCCCGGCATCGTGTCCGGCGCTGCCGACAACGATCCGGCCGGCGTCATCACCTACATTCAGATCGGCGCCACGACCGGGTTCAGCCTGTTATGGCTCATGCTGCTCTCGACGCCCATCCTCTACTACCTTGAAGATATGTCGGCGCGGCTCGGCATCGTGGGCAAGCACGGGATCGGCCGGGTTCTCTGCCGCCGCTACGGAACCGCGGTGGCGTTTGTCATCGTGATCCCGACGCTGGTGTCGAACGTCATCACGATCGGCGCCGATCTGTCCGGTACCGCGGTCGCGGTGCAGCTGCTGACCGGGGTCCGGTGGGTCTGGTGGGTCATTCCGATCGCGGCGCTGCTTGGAGTGCTGCTCGTGGGCGCCAGCTACAAAGTCGTCAGCCGCGTGCTCCTCATCCTCACCCCGCTCTTTCTGCTCTACATCGCAGCCGGCTTCATCGTCCATCCGCGGTGGGTGGATGTTCTGCGGGCCACCTTTGTACCGCACATTCAGTTCTCGCCAACCTATCTGGCCGCGGCGCTCGCGCTTCTCGGTGCAACGCTGACACCCTACATGTTCTTCTGGCAGACGACGGAGGAGGTCGAGGGACACGAGCGTGTCGCCGACCTAGCGGACGAGCGCGTCGATGTGGCGGCCGGGATGCTCTACGCGAACCTTGTCTTCTACTTCATCATCCTTGTCGCCGCGGTCGTCATTCCACGCGGCGCCGCGGGGATCGGCACCGTGCTCGAGGCCACCAAGACGCTTCGGCCGGTCGCCGGGCCCCTTGCGACCGTCCTCTTCGCAATCGGCTTCCTCGTCAGCGGGATCATGGCCATCCCGGTGATGGTCGCGTGTTCGGCGTACACGCTGGCGGAGCTGCTGGGGTGGGCCGAGGGACTGAGCAAGAAGGTGTGGCAGGCCCGTGGGTTCTACGTGCTGCTGAGCGGCGCCCTGGTGGTGGGGGTCCTCATCGCGCTGGCCGGAATTTCACCGGTCGCATTGATGTTTTGGTCGAGCGTCGTGAACGGTCTGCTGCTTGCCCCGTTGTTCCTGGTGCTGCTCATGCTCTGCAACGACCCCCAAGTTGTCCGCGGGCACCGTAACGGACCGCTGGCCAACGTGGTGGGCGGCGGCGCGGTGCTGTTGACGCTTGGCCTCGGCGTCCTGACGGTCCTGCAGCTCCTCAGCGCGCACTAGGCCCGGGCCTTTGGGTGGATGGTCGAACGGACCTCCTGCGCGGCCGCGTGGCTGTCGCTGGCGCGGGACTAGCCGTCGGGACGCTTTGGCTCACGCCGTAGGCCTGCGACGGCGTCGCCCCGCTGGCGCGGGACTAGCCGTCGGGATGCGACGGCGTCGCCGCACAGGATACACCTCCGCAAGAGCGGAAGTAGCGAACCGCCCAGGACACGGACGGAGGAACGCCGCGATGTCACAGCCCGGCCGCCGGCTCGATTATTTCGGCATCGAAGAACTGCTCACGGAAGACGAGCGGCTCACCCGCGATACGATCGGCCGTTTGGTGGACAAGGAGGTGATCCCGCGCATCGGCCGCGCCTGGCTGGCCGGCGAGTTTCCCCGCGATCTCATCGCGTCGCTCGGCGCGCTGCGCGTCTACGGCGCCAATCTCCCGCAAGAGTACGGCTGCGCCGGCGTGAGCAACGTCGCCTACGGGTTGATGATGCAGGAGCTCGAGCGCGGCGACAGCGGGGTGCGGTCGTTCGCCTCCGTGCAGGGCGCGCTCGTCATGTACCCGATCTACGAGTTCGGCAGCGAGGAGCAGCGCCGGCGATGGCTGCCCGCGATGGCCGCCGGCGAGAAGCTGGGCTGCTTCGGATTGACGGAGCCGTCGGCCGGCAGCGATCCCGCGGCGATGCAGACGCGGGCGCGGCGCCGCGCGGACGGCTGGACGCTCACGGGCACGAAGATGTGGATCACGAACGGATCGCTCGCCGACGTCGCGCTCATTTGGGCCAAGGGCGACGACGGGGTCATCCGTGGATTCCTCGCCGATCCGCGCGCGAAGGGTTTCGGCGTGCACGACATCCACACGAAGGCGTCGATGCGGGCGTCGGTGACGAGCGAGCTCGTGCTGGACGAAGTTTTCGTCCCCGACGCCGACGCGCTGCCGCGCGCGACGGGGCTCGGCGCCGCGCTGCGCTGCCTCACCCAGGCCCGGTACGGCATCGCCTGGGGCGCGATCGGCGCCGCGGTGGCCTGCTACGAAGAGGCGCTCGCCTACGCGAAGGGGCGCGTGGCGTTCGGGAGGCCGATCGCCGCCACTCAGCTTATGCAGGAACGGCTCGTCGACATGCTGACCGAGATCACGAAGGCGCAGCTGCTCGCGTACCATATGGGCCGGCTCAAGGACGCCGGCACGCTCGGGTACACGCAGGTCAGCCTCGCGAAGCGCAACAACGTCCGGGCCGCGCTCAACATCGCGCGCGCCGCCCGCGGCATCCTCGGCGGATACGGCATCACGCTCGAATATCACGCGATGCGCCATGCCGCGAACCTCGAAACCGTCGACACGTATGAGGGTACGTACGACGTCCACACGCTCATTCTGGGGCGAGACATCACCGGGTTCGACGCGTTCGGCGCGCCGGCAGGAGGCCGCGAAGCGGCCGGAGGTCCTGCGCCAGACGGGGCAGGAGGGAGCGGGGCGCCGCAGCCGCAGGCCACTCAGGCTCGTCGTTGACCTACGACGCCATCGTCGTCGGCCTCGGCGCGATGGGGAGCGCCGCGGCCTACCACCTGGCGCGCCGCGGCCGCCGCGTGCTCGGACTCGACGGGCTGCCGCCGGGGCACCGGCTCGGCTCGTCCCACGGCTACACCCGCGTCATCCGGAAGGCCTACTTCGAGAACCCCGCGTACGTCCCGCTGCTGCGGCGCGCGTACGAGTTGTGGACCGAACTGTCGGAGGAGTCGGTCGAGCCGCTGTATCAGCGGACCGGCGGGCTCTGGCTCGGGGCGAAATCGGCCGCCGTGGTGGACGGTGCGCTCGCGAGCGCCCGCACGCACGGCGTCGCGTATGAGCTGCTGAGCCCCGCCGACGTGCGGCGGCGGTTTCCCGTGTTCGCGCCGCGCGACGACATGGTCGCGCTGTTCGAGCCCGACGCCGGGGTGCTGTTCCCGGACCCGTGCATTCTCGCGCACCTGAGCGGCGCGGCGCGCGCCGGCGCGTACCTCAGATACGATCAGCCGGTGCTCCGCTGGGAGGCCGGCGGCGAGCGCGCCGCGGTCGAAACACCGGCCGGACGCCACGAAGCCGGCGTGGTGGTGGTGACGGCCGGCCCCTGGGCGCCGGCGCTGCTGCGCTCGCTGTCGCTGCCGATCGAGGCCACCCGCCGGATCGTCGGCTGGTTCGCGCCCGCCGCGCCGGAGCAGGCGCCGCTGCTGCAGGCCGATGTGTGTCCGGTCTGGATCTGCGATCTGCACGGCACCAATATCTACGGCGTCCCCGACGTCGGCGACGGGCACGGCCTGAAGGCGGCGATTCACGAGCGCGGGCCGGCCTGCACCCCGGACACCTGCCGGCGCGAGGTTGGAGAGGACGAGGTCGCGCAGCTGACCGAGGTGCTGCGCAAGGTTCTGCCCGCCGCGGCCGGCCGGCTGATCGAGGCGGAGACCTGTCTCTACACGATGACGCCCGACTGGCACTTCGTGATCGACCGGCCGGCTGCGCAGCGGACGCTCCTCTACGCGACGGGGTTCAGCGGCCACGGCTTCAAATTCGCGCCGGTCGTCGGCGAGATTCTCGCAGATTTGGCCGTCGACGGACGCACATCCCACGAGGTCGGGTTTCTCTCCCCGGCGAGATTCGCAGGCGCGACGCCGCAACCGCGTACGTGAGCGACAACAACCGGACGCTGCACCGCCGCGTCACCTTCTTGGCGGGATTGGGCTACGGGTCCAACGGCGTGACGCTCGGGGTGGTGAGCTTTGCGCTGCTCGGCCTCGCGGCCGACTGGCGCCTGACCCCCGGGCAGGCGAGCTTCGTGACGGCGGCCGTCGGCGCCGGCCAATTGATCGGCGGGGTGAGCGCGGGGTACGTCGCGGACGGCCTCGGGCGGCGGCGGGCGTTCGGCATCACGGTCGGGCTCAGCAGTCTGGCCGCGGCGCTCGCCGCGGCGGCGCCGTCGCTCGACTGGCTGGTCGCGGCGATGCTGCTCATGGGCATCGGCTTCGGCGGCGTTGCCCCCGTTGCGACGAGCCTGGTCAGCGAGTTCGCGCCCGCCGACCGCCGGGGGGCGCTGCTGGGATGGACGCAGGTGATGTGGGCCACGGGGTGGCTCATCGCCGGCGTCGGCGGCGTTCTGCTCGCCGGCACCCTGGGCTGGCGCGGCACCCTCGCGATCGGGGCGCTGCCGTTCGCGCTGGCGCTCGCCGGCCCGCGGCTGATTCCCGAGTCGCCGCGGTTTCTGCTGGCCCACGGACGGCGGCGCGAGGCCGAGGCGCTGGTCGCCGATCTCAACCAACGCTACGGGGTCGCGCTCGACCTCCCGGACCAGGAACAGGCCTCGCGGGTCTCCATGCTGGCGCACCTCCGCGAGCTTTGGGGGCCCAGGTTTCGCCGGCGGACGTTTCTCTTATGGACGGTGTGGTTCACGATGATCGGCGCGTTTCAGGGACCGATCATCTGGATTCCCGCGATGCTGCAGGCGTCCGCGGCGTGGCGACCGGCGGAAGCGTCGGTGCTGGTCGCGTTGATGATGCTGCCCCCGACCATCGCCGCGACGTTCACCCTCGACCGGTACGGCCGGAAGCCCGTCATTGTCGCCGCGCTCGGACTGGCCGCGGTCGGCGCGATGGTCGTCGCGGTGGCCCCCACGGAGGCGGCGTTTGTGCTCGGGGGCGGAGCGCTGGCCGGCGGCGTCCTGGCCGCCTGGCCGGTGATCCTGGCGTATGCCTCCGAGATGTATCCGACGCGGATCCGCGCGACCGCGACCGGGTGGGCGTCCGCGGCCGGGCGCGCCGCGGGCATCGCGGCGCCGCTGTTGCTGGCGGCCCTCATGCGGACGTGGACCAGCGGCCGGTTCGAAGCCCTGACCGTCGTCGCGGTCGCGCTGGTCGCGGCGGTGGGGATCGTGCTGGTGCTGGGCGAAGAAACCGCGGGGCGCGGGCTCGAAGAGATCGCCGAGTACCGGGCCGAGGTGATCTGACGGAGGTGGGGGAGATGCGGATCGCGTGGCGTCGAACGTTCGCCGCCGGAGTGATTGTCGGAGTCATGGCCGGCGCCGCCGGGACGGCTGTGGCCCAAGTGTCTATCGGCTCGCTGATCAAGCTGTTCGGGATCGGCTACGTGGTCAAACAGTTCGGGCCGCAGATCAACTCCGCGATCAACACGATCATGCTCAACAACAAAGCGGAAAACAAGGAGCTCACCAAAGTTGTGCCGATCATCAGCGTCGGCGTCGGGCTCGGGACGGCCGGGGGCGCCTACATCGGCGCGGTCCAGGTGCAGGGGCCGAAGGCGGCCCTCGACCAGGTGCAGGCCGTGGCCGAAATCGAGGGGTCCTTCATGAACCAGATCCGCCTACGTGCCCTCGTGCCGGTGAACAGCCTGAACCCGCTGGCCGGCAACCTCCACCGTGTCTACGGTGTTGGGGTGACGGCGCTCGTCGACTTTCAGTTGTAGTGGCGCGCCGTCAGGGCCGGGTCAGTCCGCTCTGGGCACGCCGCCGGCCGCGCTTGAGCGGTACGCCGCACGTCGCGCAGTAGTGCTGCTCGGGATCGTTGATCCGGGCCCCGCACTTCCAGCAGTCGGCCGTGACTTCGTTGCCGCACTGAGGGCACCGCGTCTGCATCGCGGCCGCGGACACGCCGCCGAGCGCCCAGTCGCACTCCGGGTTGCCGCAGACGAGGACGAGCGGCGCAGCGTCGCGCCGGGGAAGCACGCGCTTGAGCGGCACACCGCAGTGCGCGCAGTACAACGCGCTCGCCTCCTCGACCTCCGCGCCGCACTTCCAGCACGTCGACACCATCGGCGCACCGCAGGTGGCGCAGATCTCCGGCAGGGCGTCGGGCCGCAGGGCGGTCGTGGAGTGGGTGCACTCGGGGCTGGAGCAGATCGCCAAGTATCGAGCCATCGCTGGTCCCTCCCGGGACGTCCTGGCCCACGCCGTAGGCACACGCGCGTCGTGGGGCCGTGTTCGGGGCTGGTCCCGGAACTCCTTTGATCGGGGCGTGCCGCGCCCTCAACGATATGGTACCCTCTCCGGCGAGGGTGATCGGGCGTGTCTAGCCGGTTTCACATCATTACACAAGGCTGTCAGATGAACGTCCGCGACTCGGAGGCGATGGCCGGGCTGCTGGCGCAGCTGGGCTATGCCGCCACCGACGATCCGGCCGAGGCGGACGTCATCATTCTGAACACCTGTACCGTGCGGGAAGGCGCAGAGGACCGCGCCTACGGCCGCCTCGGCGAGCTGCGCGCGCTCAAGCGGCGGCGGCCCGGTCTGCTGCTCGGCGTCGCGGGCTGCCTCGTCCAGCAGGAACGCGAGCGCGTACTCGCGCGCGCCCCGTGGCTCGATCTCGTCTTCGGCGTTCACAACATTCACCGGCTGCCGGAGCTGCTGCGGGAGGCGCGCGACGGCTGCATGCCGGTCTATGAGGTGTGGGACCGGTCGGACCGCGACCGCCCGCTGTCCGTGCTGCCGGCCCACCGGACGGGCGGTGTGCGCGGCTTCGTGAACATCATCCACGGCTGCAACAAGTTCTGCACGTTCTGCATCGTCCCATACGTCCGCGGGCGCGAGCGGAGCGTGCCGCCGGCAGACGTCGTCGCGGAGGTCCGCGGCCTCGCCGCGCAGGGCGTCCGCGAGGTGACGCTCCTCGGACAGAACGTGGACAGTTACGGCCACGACCTGACGCCGCGCCGCGACCTCGCCGCGCTGCTCGAGCTCGTCCACGAGGTGGACGGCATCGAGCGGCTTCGGTTCACGACGAGTCATCCGCGCGATATGACCCGGCGCCTCATCGCCACCGTGGCCCGGCTGCCGAAGGTCTGCGAGCACATCCATCTGCCAGTGCAGGCGGGCGACGACGAGATTCTCCGCCGGATGCACCGCGCATACACCGCCGCCCAGTACCGCGAGACCGCCGACGCGGTTCGGGCTGAGATGCCGCGCGCCAGCCTGACGACCGACATCATCGTGGGCTTCCCCGGCGAGACCGAGGAGGCGTTCGAGCGGACGCTTCGATTCGCCGAGGACGTGCGCTTCGACGCGGTCAACACGGCGATGTACTCGCCGCGCGAGGGGACGCCGGCCGCGGCGTACCCGGATCAGGTCGCCGACGAGGACAAGCGCCGGCGGCTCGCGGCCCTCAACCGGATGCAGGAGCGCATCGCCGCCGAGATCAACACGGCGCTCATCGGCGCCACGCAGGACGTGCTGGTCGAGGAGCCGGGCCGCAAGGGCGGCATGCTGGGGCGGACGCGCACGAACAAGATCGTCACGTTCGACGGCGCGGCAGACCTGATCGGCCGAACGGTGCCGGTCGAGATCGTCGAGGCCGGCTCGTGGGTGCTGCGGGGACGGCGCGCGGCGCACGCCGCCGGCCGGCAGCCTGCATGACGTCGTCCTACATTCGCCGGTAGAACCACCGCTCCAGGTCGCGTCCCCGCAGCCGCACGATCGTCGGGCGTCCGTGAAAGCAGGAGTAGGGGTCTTCGGCCCCCGCCAGCTCGTCGAGCAGCGCCGTCATCTTCGCATGATCGAGCCGATCGCCGGCGCGCACGGCGGTGTGGCACGCCGTCGCGATCGCCAGCCGTTCCTCGAGGTCGCGGGCCGCATGCTCCTCGCGCCCGCCGCCGAGATCGGCGAGACATGACCGGAACAGAGTGATCGCGTCGCGGTCCGCGGCGATCGCCGGGACCGCGAGCAGGCGGACCGTCGCGCGGCCGAAGGGGTCGACCTCGAACCCGACGGCCGCAAGCGCCGGACCAAGCTCCGACACCAGTGTTTCCTCCGCCGCCGACAGCTCGACCACGGCCGGCGTGACCAGGCCCTGCGCCTGCGCCTCCCCGGCCCGGCGCCGGGCGAGCAGGCGCTCGTACAGGACGCGCTCGTGCGCGGCGTGCTGATCGATGAGCACCAGATCTCCACCCGCGTCTCCAACGATATAGGTCAAGCCGAGCTGGCCGAGCACGCGAATCGACGGCCACGTCGAAATCGCCGGCTCCGGCGCCCACAGCGATGGAGCCGCGGCGTCGAGACCGCCGCCTGGCGGCGGCCCGTACCCGGCGCTCGGCTCGGCAACGCCGGCCCCCGGCCCCACAGCCTCCGGATCGGAGGCGGCCAGGGCACCGGCGCCTCCAGCGGTGCGGGCCGTCCCCGGCGCGGTATGCACCAGCGCGGCGGCGTGGAGGACGCGCCTGACCTCGCGCACCATATCGTTGAAGACGACCCGCTCCTCGGCGAACCGCACTTCGGCCTTTCGCGGGTGGATATTGACGTCGAGGAGCTCCTGCGCCACCCGGACGTGCAGGACGGCGGCCGGCACGCGGCCGTCCGGAATGAGCGTGTGATAGGCTTGGTCGAGCGCGCGCGCCAGCAGGGGACTGCGCACCGGGCGGCCGTTGACGACAAACCACTGATGGCTCCGGCGGGCCTGCGCGACCTGGGGCGTGCCGAGGACACCGGTGATCCCGGTGAGGCCGTGCGCGTCGATTGCGAGCGTATGGTCTTTGAGCGCCGGGCCCAGCACGCGGCGGGCGCGGTCCTCGAACGGCTCCGGCGGCATCCACAGAATCTCGCGGCCGGCGTCGACGAGGCGGAAGGCCACCGCCGGCGCCGCGAGCGCCAGGGCCTGCACGGTCTCCACGATCACCGCGCTCTCCCGGCCCGGCGACTTCAGAAACCGCTGCCGGGCGGGCGTGTTGTAAAATAGGTCCTCGACCGTCACGGTGGTGCCCTCGGCGGCGCTCGCCGCGGCCGCGGCCTGCCGCACGCCCCCCGTCACCGTGAGGGTGGCCGCCGTGTCCGCGTCGGGCGGCCGCGTCACGATCGTCACCCGGGCGACCGCGGCGATGCTCGGCAGCGCCTCCCCGCGAAAGCCGTAGGTGCTCACGCGGCGGAGATCGTCCGCCGACCGGATCTTGCTGGTCGCGAACCGCTCGAACGCGACCGCGAGCTGCTCCGCCGGAATGCCGGCGCCGTCGTCGCTCACGCGGACGAGCCGCGAGCCCGCGCCGTCGATCTCGATCGCGATGCGGCGGGCGCCGGCGTCGAGGCTGTTTTCGATCAATTCTTTGACGACCGAGGCGGGGCGCTCGACCACTTCCCCCGCGGCGATGCGCTCGGCGGCGGCCGGCGGAAGGACTTCGATGCGGGGACCGGTCACCGGCGCCCCGTCTTCGCAGGGCCTCCGGCCGCCTTCTGGGCCTGCGGCGCGGGCAAAAGATGCGCCTCCTGTGCGCGGGGCAGCGGGAGGGCGAGCTGTTGGCCGCGCGACGGCCCGCGTCTCGGCCGGCGCCCCCCGGGCTTAGGGCGTGCGCCGCTGCGCGCGTCTTCCGCGGCCCGCTCGAGGCCGCCCAGCACTTCGCGCGCCCTGCGGATGACGCTGTCCGGCACGCCAGCGAGCCTCGCCACGTGGATGCCGTATGAGGACGCCGCCGCGCCGTCCGCGACGCGGTGCAAGAATACCACGTCGTGGCCCTCCTCGCGGACGAGGACCTGGACGTTGGCGACGCGGTCGAGCTGCGACGCCAGTTCAGTCAGTTCGTGGTAGTGGGTCGCGAACAGGGTGCGGGCGCCGACGCGGTCGTGCAAATCTTCGACGACCGCCCACGCGAGACTCATCCCGTCGTAGGTGCTGGTGCCGCGGCCCACCTCGTCGAGGATCACCAGGCTGCGCGCGCTCGCCTGGGTCAGGAGGCGCGCCACCTCGATCATCTCCGAGAGGAATGTGCTGCGGCCGGCGGCGAGGTCGTCGGCGGCGCCGACGCGCGTGAAGATGCGGTCGACGAGTCCGATCTCGGCCTCGCGGGCGGGTACGAAGCTGCCGAGCTGCGCGAGGATCACGAGCAGCGCCGTCTGCCGGATATAGGTGCTCTTGCCGCCGAAGTTGGGCCCGGTGACGATGAGGACGTCGCGGCCCGAGGTGCCCAGCGCCACGTCGTTCGCGACGAAGCGCTCCCGCCCGAGGGCCTCCTCGACGACCGGATGCCGGCCTCCCACGATGCGGATCTCGCGGCCGGCCGTGACCCGCGGCCGGGCGTACGCGTTGCGGACCGCGACCTCCGCCAGCGCGGCGTAGACGTCGAGCTCGGCGAGCGCGCCCGCGCACGTCTGCAGCCGTTCGGTTTCGGCGCGGACCTCCGCGCGCAGGCCGCAGAACACCTCGTACTCGCGGGCGTTGATCCGATCCTGCGCGCTCAGGATGAGCGCCTCGCGCTCCTTCATCTCCGCGGTAATGTAGCGCTCCGCGCCGGCCAGCGTGCCCTTGCGCACGTAATCCGCCGGTACGAGGTGGGCCTGCGACTTGCCGACTTCGATGTAGTAGCCCATCACCTGGTTGTAGCCGACCTTGAGGCCGCGGATGCCGGTGCGCCGGCGTTCGGCCGTCTCGCGGGCGGCCATCCAATCCTTCGCGTGTTTGGCGCCGTCGCGCAGGCCGTCCACGTCGGCGTCGAATCCCGGCCGGATGACGCCGCCCTCGCGGGCGGACAGCGGCAGTGCATCCGCGAGCGCACGGCGCAGACGGCCGGCGAGATCCGGCGGCGGCGCGATCAGAGGAATGAGCCGCCGCAGGGCCGGCGCCGCGAGCGCGGCGGCCGCCGGCACGACCGCCGGAATTGCGTCGAGCGTGTCCCGCACGCCGGCGAGATCGCGGGGGCCGCCCGCGTCGTGGCTCAGCCGGCCGAGCATCCGTTCCAGGTCGCCGAGCGCATGCAGCGACCCGCGAATGCGCTCGCGGATCGAGCCGGTCTCCACCAGCGCCTGAACCGCGTCCTGGCGGTGTCGCACCGCCTCGACGTCGTCGAGGGGCTGCGCGAGCCATCGCCGCAGCAGGCGCCCGCCCATCGCCGTCTCGGTGAGGTCGAGGACGTCGAGGAGCGTGCGTCCGCGCTGCTCGTCGCGCGCGGAGCTCCAGAGGCCGAGCGCGCGTCGTGTGGCGTCGTCCACCAGCAGCCCGTTCTGAGACGACAGCAGGCGGAGCCCTCGTAGATGCGCAAGGGAGCCCCGGTGCGTGCTCTGGAGGTACTGGACGAGCGCGCCGGCCGCGGCCGCGGCGGCGGGCGCGGCCTCGAGGCCGAAGGCGTCGAGCGCCGCCACCCCGAGATGCCGCCGCAGTTCGCGCGCGGCGACGTCCGGGTCGAACCGCCAGGCGTCGTACGGCGTGACTACCGCGGCGGCCGCGTCGAAGCCGGGGCGATCCGGCCCGGCCTCGTCGTCGTTGCGGCCGCCGTCGGGGACGATGATCTCGCGCGGCCGCCACCGCGCCAGGACGTCGTCCGGACGCTGCGGCGCGTCGCCGTGCGCGGCGACGAACTCGCCGGTCGAGACGTCCGCGAGGGCGATCCCCCAACGGTCCCCCTGGGTCACCGCGGCCGCGACGAAGTTGTTTTCCCGGGCGGTGAGCAGGTCGTCTTCGATGACGGTGCCGGGCGTCACCACCCGCACGACCTCACGCCGGACGAGCGCGCGCGCCTGGCGCGGATCCTCGACCTGATCGCAGATCGCGACGCGGTGCCCCCGGTCGATCAACCGGCGCAGGTAGGTGGGCAGGGCATGGTGCGGAATGCCGCACATCGGGATCCGGCGGCCTTTGGCGACCGGCCGGCTCGTCAATGTGAGCTGCAGCTCGCGGCTCACCAATTGCGCGTCATCGAAGAACGCTTCGAAGAAGTCGCCTAATCGAAACAGGAGAATTGCGTGGGGGTGCTCGTCCTTGAGCGCCTGGTACTGGCGCATCATGGGCGTGAGTTCGGTCATTGCCTGTGACTTCGTCGCACCGGAAGGGGGTCCTGTTCGGGTTTGGGGGATCGTCTTCGCCGCGCGGCGAAGCTGAGGCGATGTGGATAACACCCAACCGAGTGAAACGACGATACGCCGCCGGCGCCGGCGCGGAGGCCGCGGTCGGCGCGCGCGTCCGCAGACGGTGACGGCGACCCCAACGGCGCCGGTTTCGTCCGACACGGGACGGGCGGCCGGCGGCGGATCGGCGGACCGCGCCGTCGCGGCGGCACCGCGCCGTCCGGTATCCACGCCATCGCGCCGGGCGGCCGCGCCGCCCGCCTCCGGTCCGAGCGCGGCCGCGCTGGCGGCGGAGGAGAAGGCCTGGGAGCGAACGCATCTCGAGCAAGTCATGTTCCGCCTGGCGCGGGAGCATGCCGAAGCCGCGGCGCGGTGCGCCGCGGCCACCCCGCCGGATCGGGATGGGGAACGCACACACAGCCTGCTCAGCGTGCTCATGGCTTACTTTGCCGTCGAAGCGTTCATCAACATGGTGGGACAGGATCGCCTCGGCGGACGGTTCCGACACTACGACCGGATGTCGCCCGAAGGCAAGTGGCTCGAGGTGACCCGTCTCGTGAGCAAGACCGGCCGCACGTTCGACGACGACGGCAAAGAACTCTCCGCGCTTTCGACGCTGCGGTCCTGGCGCAACACCTTGACCCACTACAAAGGCCGGTACGAGGACACGCAGACGGGCCGGGAAACGCAGGTGGATGCGCTGCTGAGCGCCGAGCACGCGAAACAGGCCGTCGACACGGCGACGATGCTCTACCGCGCGTTCTACGAGCTGGATCGGCGGTCGCCGCCGCGGCAATTCGTCTGGCTCGACGACCGCGAGCCGACGCGCCCGGCGGCGGCGCCGCGAACGTCGGTGCCGTCGTCACGTCCATCGCCCGCGCCGGCCGCATCGACTCCGGCGGGCCCCGCCGTTCCGGCCCCGCCGCGCCGCCGGCGCCGGCGCGGTGGACGGGGCCGGCAGCCGCAGAAGGGCGCCACCTAGGATTGCACGGCCGGCTCGTCGTCGTCGCCGGACCGACCGCGACGGGCAAGACGCAGGTCGCGCTCGCGCTCGCGCGGCGGCTCGACGCCGAGATCGTCTGCGCCGATTCGCGGACGGTCTACCGCGGGATGGACATCGGCACCGCGAAGCCGTCGCTCGCCGAGCGGGCGCTCGTCCCGCACCATCTCCTCGATGTCGCGGACCCGGCGGATTCGTTCACGCTCGCGGACTACCAGCGCCTCGCGCTCGAGGCCATCGCAGGAATCCACGATCGCGGCCGGACCGCGATTCTGACCGGCGGCACCGGGCTGTACATCCGGGCCGTGATCGACCGCGTGGCCGTGCCCGCCGCCGCGCCGGACTGGGATCTTCGAGAGCGCCTGGCCGCGGACGAGCGCGCCGGCGGCCCGGGCACGCTCCACCGCCGCCTCCGCGAGATCGATCCCGCCGCCGCGGAACGGATACATCCGCACAACGTGCGGCGCGTCATCCGCGCGCTCGAAGTGTGGGAAGTGACGGGAACGCCGATGTCGGCGTTCCACGCCCAGGTGCGCGGCGGCCGGTG
>DATGFS010000058.1 GCA_035308905.1 bacterium
GCGCTGGGAGGAGACCTACAACAACGTCCGGCCGCACCAGGCGCTCGGTTACCTCACTCCGAACGAGTACCTCGCTCAATGGCAGGCGGCTCAGCGATGAATTTGGAGGCTGGTGTAGTCGGATCTACTGGACCAGTACAGGCGGTTGACGATCCGCGACGGCGGCCCGTATAATTGGCGCCGGCGATGGAGCTCGCCTGACAACCGCCCGCGTTCCTTCCGACCGCCGGCTGATAGCTCCTACCTCACGCGGGGTGGGAGCTTTTCCGTTGCCCCCCGGGAAGGGACACGCACATGGATCACATGTGGCTGCTGGGCGCACTCTGGATCGGGCTCGCATTGGTCGCAACGCTGTGCGCGACGTGGCTGGGGGTGTCCGTCGCGCTGACCGAGATTGTGATCGGCGTCGGCGCCTCCTGGGTCATCACGGCCCGGTGGGGGGCCGCGGCGATGGGCGCGGGGGAGGGGTGGATCACCTTTCTCGCCGGAGCCGGCGCGGTCATTCTCACGTTCCTTGCCGGCGCGGAGCTCGACCCGGTCGCGTTTCGCAAGACCTGGAAGGAAACCACGGTGCTTGGCCTGATCGGCTTCGTGGCGCCGTTTCTCGGCGCCGCGTGGGTGGCCCGGGCGGTGCTCGGCTGGGATCCTCGCGCCGCGTGGCTCGCCGGCGTGGCGCTGTCGACGACGTCCGTGGCGGTCGTCTACGCCGTACTCTTGGAACTGGGCCTCAACAAGACCCCGTTCGGCAAAGTCATCCTCGCGGCGTGCTTCATCAATGACCTCGGCACCGTGATCGCGCTCGGCCTCCTGTTCGCCCCGTTCACCTGGAAGACGGGCGCCTTCTCGCTCGGGACCCTGGCCGCGCTGTTCGCGCTGCTGTGGACGACGGAGCATCTGTTCCGCCATCACGGCGGACGGACGTCCGAGTTCGAGGCCAAGTTCCTCCTGTTTGCCCTGTTCGGCCTGGGGTGGCTCGCGGCGTGGTCGGGCTCGGAAGCCGTGCTGCCCGCGTACCTGATCGGCATGGTGCTCGCCGGAACGGTCGGCCGCGACGCGGAACTGATCCGGCGCCTCAGGACGCTGACGCTCGGCCTGCTGACGCCGTTTTACTTCCTGCGGGCCGGGTCGTTCGTGCAGGTCCCGGTGATCGCGGCCGGGCTCGGGACGTTCGCCGCGCTCTTCTTCGCGAAGGCGGTGAGCAAGTTCGTGGGGATCTTCCCGGTCACGATGGCCCAACGGTATCCAAGACACGACGCGATGTACACGACGCTTCTGATGTCGACCGGCCTCACGTTCGGCACGATCTCATCGTTGTACGGACTCTCGCACCGGATCATCACGCAGTCGCAGTACTCGTTCCTCGTGGCCACCGTCATTGCGAGCGCCGTCGTGCCGACGTGGATCGCGAACCGGTTCTTCCTCCCGCACCACCACCTGCGCCCGGTTGACGGATCGGAAGGGGACGTCGCGCTGGAGGCCGCCGCAGCGACCGACTGACACCGCCGGGCCGCGGGGGGCCGGGCGGTCTCGGCGCCGCCCGCACCGAAGCACACGGACATCGTGAGCGCACCGTCCGGAGGGCGGCCCTCGGCGATTCGGGAAGTCGCGGCCCTCTTTCTCAAACTGGGCTGGATCGCCTTCGGCGGTCCCGCCGCGCACATCGCCCTCATGCGGCAGGAGGTCGTGGCGCGGCGGAAATGGATGACCGAGCAGCAGTTCCTCGACCTGCTCGGGGCGAGCAACCTGATCCCGGGGCCCACCTCCACGGAACTCGCGATCTATCTCGGCTACGCGCGGGCGGGACGAGTCGGCCTCGTCCTGGCCGGCGGGCTCTTCATCCTGCCGGCGATGCTCCTGGTGCTCGCGTTCGCCTGGGCCTACGTACGCTATGGCTCGCTGCCCCAAGTGGCCGCGCTGCTGTACGGGATCAAGCCCGTCATCATCGCGGTGATCGTCCAGGCGATCTACGGCCTGCTGCGTACGGCGGTGAAAACGTGGCGGCTCGGTCTCGTGGTTGTCCTCGCCATGGCGCTGTATTTTCTGGGGCTCAACCCGCTGGTGCCGTTGTTCGGACTGGCGGTGCTCGTCATGGTGATCGAGAACCGATCCCGGCTGCCGCTCCGCCGGCGGGTGTTGCCGGGGCGCGCGCTGCTGCTCGTCCCGGCGGTGCCCGTCGATCCGGGCGCGGTGGCGCCGGCGGCCGCGGGCGGCTTCAGCCTCGCGACGCTGTTTCTGACGTTTCTGAAGATCGGCGCGACCCTCTACGGCAGCGGCTACGTCCTGCTCGCGTTCCTGCGCGACGACTTCGTCCGGCGGCTTGGGTGGCTGACGGACCGTCAGCTCCTCGATGCGGTCGCGGTCGGGCAATTCACGCCCGGCCCGGTCTTCACCACCGCCACGTTCATCGGCTACCTGACCGGCCGGTGGACCGGCGCCATCGTGGCGACGGCCGGTATCTTTCTGCCGTCGTTCGTGTTCGTCGCGGTTGTCTATCCGCTCGTCCCACGGCTGCGCGCCTCCCCATGGACCGCGGCCTTCCTGGACGGCGCGAACGCCGCCGCCCTCGGGCTCATGGCCGCGGTGGCGTGGCAGCTCGGCGTGACCAGCGTCGTCGATCTGGTGACGCTCACGCTCGCCGTGGCGGCGGCGGTGCTGCTGATTCGGTACCGCGTCAACTCGGCGTGGCTGGTCCTCGGCGGGGCGGCCGCCGGCCTGCTCGCCAAGTTCGCCGCGCCCTGACGGCCGCCGAGCCCGCCCGCGCCGGTTGGATTACATGATGGCCGGCCGCGGAGCCGGCCGGCACTGCGGTATGATGAAAGCGTGCCGGGACTTTGCATTCTGCTGCTCTTCGTCGACGGCCTCGGCCTCGGGGAGGACGATCCGGCGGTCAATCCCGTCGTCCGGGCGTCCACGACCGTGCTGCGCCGGCTCGCCGGCGGCCCGCTCGCCGGGCCGGCGCCGCGCGAGACGCCGGCGGCGTCGCTCGTTCCGCTCGACGCCTGTCTCGGCGTGCCCGGGCTGCCGCAGAGCGCCACGGGCCAGACGGCGCTGCTGACCGGCCGAAACGCGCCGGCGCACATCGGCCGTCACCTCACCGCGTATCCCACGCCGTCGCTGGCGGCGCTCCTCGCCTCGGACGGGATGATGGGCGCGCTGCGGCGCCGGGGCGTCCAGGTCGCCCTCGCCAACGCGTACACGCCCGCGTACTTCGAGGCGGTGGCCGCGAGGCGGCTGCGCTACGGCGCCATCACGCTGCACGCGCTGCAGGCCGGAGTGCGCCTGCGCACCGTGGACGATCTCGCGGCGGGCCGCGCCGTCTACCAGGATCTGACAAACGCGCGCGCGCGCGAACTGGGCGCCGAGGTTCCGGTGATTGCGCCGGAAGAGGCGGGCGCGAACCTCGCCGGCATCGTGCGCGCGCATGCGTTTACGATCTTCGAGTTCTTCCAGACGGACCTCGCCGGCCACGGACGGATCGAGGGCTCGGTTGAGATCGTGGAGCGTCTCGACCGGTTCCTGGGCGGCGCGCTGGCGCACCTGGACCTGTCGACCACGCTCGTCATCCTGACAAGCGACCACGGCAATGTGGAAGACGCCCGTTCCCGCGCGCACACGACGAATCCCGTCCCGGCGCTGCTCGTCGGGGCGGCGCGCGACGCGATCCGCGACCGGCTGCGCGCGATCACAGACATCGCCCCGGCGTGCCTCGCGCTGCTGACCGGCAGCGGCGGCGCGGCGGCGGCGGCACCGGCCGCCGATCCGGCCGCCGCGCCATGACCCCCCGCGCGTTTCGAGTTCTCGGGTTCCCCGCGGTGCTCGAGCGGCTGGCCGCGCTGTGCGTCTCGCCGCTCGGACGCGAACGGGCGCTTGCCCTCGAGCCGTCGCCGTGGCTCGACGAGGCGGCGCGCCGGCAGCAGCTGACCACGGAGGCGCGCGCGCTGGGCGACGGGGCGGGGGGCCTGCCCGTCCGGGGGATCCGCGATGTCCGCGAACCGGTGCACCGCGCCGCGATCGGCGGGTCGCTGGGGGCGCTCGAACTGCTCGAGATTCGGGACACGCTTGGGGTGGGCCGCGCGCTCAAAGGATTCCTCACCGCGCACGCGGCGGATGCGCCGGGCCTCGCCGAGCAGGCCGGCGGGCTCACCATCTTCACGGAGCTCGAGTCGTCGATCGGCACCGCGATCGCGGACGACGGCTCGATCACGGACCAGGCCAGCCCCGAGCTGGCCAAGATCCGGCGGGAGCGGTATCTGGCCGACGCGCGGCTGCGCCAGCAGCTCGACCACGTGCTGCGCACGCCCGCCGTGCAGCGCATGCTCCGGGAGCCGCTGATCACGATCCGCGGCGACCGCTACGTCGTCCCGGTGCGCAGCGAGTTTCGCGAACAATTCCCCGGGATCGCGCACGATCAGTCCGCGAGCGGCGTGACGGTGTTCATGGAGCCGCTCACGATCGTGCCGCTCGGCAACCGCGTGCGTGAACTGGCCGCGGCGGAGGACGTGGAGATCGCGCGCATCCTCGCCGCCTTGAGCGCCTCGGTCGGAGCCGCCTCGGAACCGATCGGCGACACGCTCGATGCCCTCGGCGCGCTCGATCTCGCCGCGGCGTCGGCCGCGCTGAGCCAGCGCATGAACGCGTCGCCGCCGCGCCTCAACGCCGCCGGCCACGTGGATCTGCGGGGCGCCCGCCACCCGCTGCTGACCGGGACCGTGGTGCCGATCGACCTGCGGCTCGGCCGCGACTTCCGCACGCTCGTGATCACCGGCCCGAACACGGGCGGCAAGACCGTAACGCTGCGTACCCTCGGTCTGCTCACGCTGATGGCGCAGGCCGGGCTGCACGTCCCGGCGGCGCCGGAGAGCGAGGTCGCGGTCTTCGCCGGCGTCTTCGCCGACATCGGCGACGAGCAGAGCATCGAGCAGAACCTTTCCACGTTCTCCTCGCACCTCACGGCGATCGTGGAGATCCTGCGTCTCCTCGCGACGATTCCGCGCGAGCCCGGGACGGCGCTCGTGCTGCTCGATGAGGTCGGCGCGGGAACCGATCCCGTGGAGGGCACCGCGCTTGCGCGCGCTCTCATCGAGATCCTGCACGAGCGGGGCGTCTGCACCGCGGTGACGACGCACTACAGCGAGCTGAAGGCGCTCGCGTTCACGCACGCCGGCATCGAGAACGCCTCGGTGGAGTTCGACGAAGAGACGCTGCGTCCGACGTACCGCCTGCTGATCGGCACGCCGGGCCGCAGCAACGCCCTGGCGATCGCGTCCCGTCTCGGCCTCGACCCCGCGATCGTGGAGCGGGCGCGGGGCTATCTGTCGCAGGAGCAGGAGGACCTCAGCCGCGTGATCCAGCGGGTCGAGGAGGAGCGGGTGGCGCTCGGCGCGGAGCGCGACGCCGCAGGGCGCGACCGGCTGGAGATCGCGCGGCTCCGGGCGGATCTCGAGGACGAGCGCCGCCGCGCCGCGGAGGAGCGCCGGCGCAGCCTCGCGCGGACGCGCGACGAGCTCGACGCGGTGATCCGCGCGGGCCGCCGGGAGCTCGGGGTGCTGACAGAGGCGCTGCGCGCCGAACGGTCACCACAGGCGGCGGCCCGGCTGCGCGCGCACCTGCGCGCGCTGGGCCGGGCCGCGGAGACCTACGCCGAGGCCGCGCCGGCCCCGCCCGGCGCTCCCGTCGACTCGGTGCGGCCGGGCGACCGCGTGCTCGTCGCGTCGCTCGGCCGGCCGGGCATCGTGCAGGCGGAGGCGGACGCCCGCGGCGAGGTCGAAGTCCAGGTCGGCGCGGTGAAGGTGCGCGTGCCCCTCGACGACTTACGGCAGGAGGGGACGGCCGCGGGCCCGGACGATGGGACATCTCCGTACGGGCGGGGCGAGGCGGACGCCGCGGGCCGCCGGCCTGTCGAGGGTGCCGGGCTCGGCGCGGCGGCCGTGCCGGCCAGCATTCATCTGCGCGGTATGACGGTCGACGAGGCGACCCTCGCGTTGGACAAATATCTCGACGAGGCGGCGCTCGCCGGCCTGCCGTTCGTGACCGTGATTCACGGCAAGGGCACGGGCACGCTGCGCCGCGCGCTGCACGACTTTCTCGCGCATCATCCGCACGCCACCTCATTCCGCCTCGGCGGCGAGGGCGAGGGAGGCAGCGGGGCCACGATCGTGAGGCTTGGCGAGCGATGACCGTGACCAGCGCGCACGCGTACCATCGTCACGGCGCGGTTCAGCCCGTGCGGCCAAGCGCCGCGCTGTTGGGCGCGCTCGGCGTGATCTTCGCGCTGATGATCGTGGAAGCCGTGGGCGGGTGGTGGACCGGCAGCCTCGCGCTGCTCGCGGACGCGGGGCATCTGCTCGTCGACGTGGGCAGCCTCGGCCTCGGCGTGCTGGCGGCGTGGTTCGCGAGCCGCCCGGCGACCGCGGAGATGTCGTACGGGTACCGGCGCGCCGAGATTCTGGCCGCGGTGACGAACGTCGTCGCGCTCTGGGCGATCGCGCTGGCGATCGGGCACGAAGCCGTCGCGCGTCTGGGCACGCCGCACCCCGTGGCGGCGCCGGGGATGCTCGGGGTGGCCGTGCTCGGGCTCGCGGGCAACTTGGCGGCGAGCGCGCTGCTCGTGCGGTCGCACGGTGAGAACCTGAACGTGCGCACGGCGCTCGCCCACGTGCTGGCGGATGCCGCGGCGGCCGTCGGCACGATCGCCGCGGGCCTGGTCATTCTCGTCACGCGCTGGACAGCGGCGGACCCGATCGTCAGCCTCGGCATCGCGGTACTGCTGGTCGTTGGGTCCTGGCCGCTGCTTCACGAAGCGGTGCGGATCCTCATGGAAGGGACTCCGCACGGCATCTCCCTCCTCGAGGTCCACCAGGCGATCGCCGCCGCGCCCGGAGTGTGCGAGGTGCACGACCTGCACATCTGGTCGCTCACGAGCGGCATCGGGGCGGTGAGCGCCCACGTACGCGTGGACGACGGCGTCGACACCCAGGAGATCCTCACGAGGCTCGGCATGATGCTGCGGGACCGGTTCGGGCTGTCGCACGTGACGCTCCAGGTCGAGACTTCGGAGTTTCTCGATCCCTGGCATCCGCGCTGCGCGCCCGGCTCCGATCCGCACGGCGCTGACTGAGCGATGCTATAATCCCGCCGTGAACCCGCCCAGTCCACGCGAGCAGCTCGCCCTTCTCGGCCGGGGCACGGTCGAGATCATCAGCGAGGACGCGCTGCTGGCCAAGCTCGAGCAGCGGCGGCCGCTCCGCGTGAAGCTCGGCATCGATCCGACCGCGCCCGACATCCACCTCGGGAACGCCGTAGTCTTGCAGAAGCTCCGGCAGTTCCAGGACCTCGGCCACGAGGCGATTCTCGTGATCGGGGACTTCACCGGGCTGATCGGCGATCCGTCCGGCAAGTCCGAGACGCGGCCGCAGCTCAGCCGCGAGGACGTCGAGCGGAACGCCGCCACCTACCGGGAGCAGTACAGCCGGATTCTCGACCCCGGCCGCGCGCGCCTCGTGTTCAACAGCGAGTGGCTGGCGCCGATGACGTTCGAGGACGTGATCAAGCTCGCCGGGCGCGCGACGGTGCACCGGCTGCTCGAGCGCGACGATTTCGCGAAGCGCTTCCGCGAGCATCTGCCGATCCACCTGCACGAGCTGCTCTACCCGCTCTGCCAGGCGTACGATTCGGTGGCGATTCAGGCGGACGTCGAGCTCGGCGGCACCGACCAAAAGTTCAACAACCTGATGGGCCGCGAGCTGCAGCGGGAGATGGGGCAGGAGCCCCAAGTGGTGGTGCTGACCCCGCTCCTCCCGGGACTCGACGGCGTCCAGAAGATGAGCAAGAGCCTCGGCAACGCGATCGGCATCACCGAGCCGCCGAACGAGATGTACGCGAAGGTGATGTCGCTCGCCGACGACCTGATGGTACCGTACTTCGAGTACTGCACGCTGGTGCCGCTCGAAGAGATCCGGGCGCTCGAAGCCGCGCTGCGGACCGCCACGGCGCACCCCCGGGACGTTAAGCAGCGCCTCGCGCACGCGATTACGGCGCGCCACTGGGGCGAAGCGGCCGCGGACGCCGCGGCCGCGGAGTTTACCCGGGTCTTCCGGGAGCACGAGCGGCCGGAAGAGATTCCCGAGGTCGCGCTCAAGCGGGCCCAGGCTCAGAACGGCACGATGCGGCTCTCCCATCTGCTTGTGGCGCTCCGGCTCGCGCCGTCCAACAGCGAGGCGCGCCGGCTGATCGATCAGGGGGGCGTGACGCTCGATGAAACCCGCGCCGCCAAAGACGTCGACGTGCCGGTGCGCGACGGGTTGATCGTCCGCGTCGGCCGCCGGCGGTTCGCGAAGGTGCGGCTGACCGCGTAACGTCAGCCGGGGCGGTTCACACGGGTATATAGTGCTGGCGATGTTCAATTTCAACCCCGCGGTCCTCGTGCTCGGCGGCATCTTCAGCCTGATCGGCATGGCCGCGTTTGTCTATGGACGAAAGACGAACCGAATCGGCATGATACTCGGCGGCATCGTGCTGACGGTGTTTCCGTACTTCGTTGGCAACCCCATCGCGATCGCGCTCGTCGGGATCGCTATCATGGTGGGGATGTACTTTTTCCCGGAGTGGGATTGACGCCGAGCGCGGCACTCGCAGCGCGCTCTCGATTGACGCTCCCCGGCACCGTCCCTATACTAGGAACGTACCGTGGGCCCTTAGCTCAGGTGGTGAGAGCGCACCCCTGATAAGGGTGAGGTCCGTGGTTCGAGTCCACGAGGGCCCACCAGACCAATGTTGGTCCAGCCCGGAGACATGGGTAACACTTCGTACCTAAGACATAGGTAACACTTTCGGCCCAAACGGATTGTCGAGCGGTTCGAGCACGCGCGTCTCGAGATCAAAGTAGCCCAAGTCATAGTCCATAAAGCTGACCAGCCAGATATC
>DATGFS010000059.1 GCA_035308905.1 bacterium
CCGTGCTCGGGTTGTCGGTCTGCCACATCGCCACCGAGGTCTCCAGGTTCCGCTGGTTGCTCACGCACGACGCCTTCCGTGCGCGCTCGCGGGCCAGCCCGAACTGCGGCAGCAGGATCGCGGCGAGGACCAGGATCACCAAGATCACGATCATCAGCTCGATGAGCGTGAAGCCCCGTTCGTCGCGCTGCATCTTGCTCAAGAGTTTGCGAAGCACTGCATCACCTCCACCTGATGTGCGTACGTCCTGAGTAGCCGTTCACAGCGGAATGACAATCACGCATGAGGCAAGTGATCCCGTCTCTCCCGCGCCCCCTCCTTTCGGCCGTCGATGCGACGCCCGATCACCGGCGCGCTGCGACCCTCAGAACCGCCTGCGTCCCTACTCGTGGTCAGCGTCCGTCATGCCCAAGGGGGCCGCGTGTTAGACGCGACTCGACGTCTAGGTCCCTGCGGCGGTGGGCATATGATCTGCAGCGCACTTGCACGAGATCTCCATCGGAACGACCACGGAGGACAGACGGTGCAACCGGCGATCTCGATCCACGACCTGGCCAAACAGTATCGCAGTTCGCAGCGCTCCGACCGGGCCGCGCTGCTCGGCCTCACCCTGGACGTGCCGCCGGGCGAGATCTACGGATTCCTCGGGCCGAACGGCGCCGGCAAGACGACGACCATCAAGCTCCTGCTCGGGCTCATCCGGCCGACCGGCGGCGGCGGGACCGTCCTCGGGCACCCGTTGGGATCCGTTGAGGCACGGCGGCGGGTCGGGTTTCTTCCCGAATCGCCGTATTTCTACGAATACCTCCGGGGGGACGAGCTCCTTCACTACTACGGTTCGCTGTTCGGCCTCCGGGAGCGGATCCGCCGCGAGCGCGTGGACGCGCTCCTGCGTCTCGTCGGCCTCTGGGAGCAGCGGCGGGTCGGCGTGCGCAAGTACTCCCGCGGGATGCTCCAGCGGCTTGGGCTCGCGCAGGCGTTGATCAACGATCCGGATCTCGTGATCCTGGACGAACCCGCGGGCGGGCTCGACCCGATCGGCCGGCGGGAGATGCGCGACGTGCTGCTTGCGCTGCGCGAACAGGGCAAGACCGTGTTCCTCAGTTCGCACATTCTCGCGGAGGTCGAAACGGTCTGCGATCGCGTCGCGATCCTCAACCGCGGCGAGCTCGCGGCCGTCGGCCGGATCGGCGACCTCCTCGGCGCGAGCCGGGAGATGGAGCTCACGATTCACGGGGCCAACGGCTCGCTCGGCCGTCACATCGAGGCGATCCCGGGCGCGACGATCTACCACGGCACCGACGCCACCGTGGTCGTCGTGCCCGAGCAGCGCTTTGTCTACCCGATCATCGATCTCGTGCGGGAGACCGGCGGCCAGATCGTGTCCCTCGGCGCCAAGCGTGAGCGGCTCGAGGATCTCTTCGTCAAGCTTGTCGGGCGGCGGGAAGGAGGTGACGCATGAACCCGGCCGTCACCCTGACCGTCGCGGCGCAGGTCATGCGGGAAGCGTGGCGGCGGCGGACGCTGCCGGTCCTCGCCCTGTTCGGGTGCGGGATCATCATCAGCAGCGCCTTCCTGTCGTTCTTCCAGCTGGGCGTTGAGATCAAATTCTTCAAGGACGTCGCCATCACGGTGATCTTCTTGTTCGGGGCGATGGTCACGGTCGTGCTCGTCAGCACTCAGTTGTCCGGTGAGATCGAAAGCCGCACGATCTACAACGTGCTGAGCAAACCGGTCCGGCGCGTCGAGCTCGTCCTCGGCAAGTTCGCGGGGTCCATCGCCGCGACCGCGCTCGCCGTCGCGCCGATGGTGGCCATTCTCGTGTTCTTCATCCACGTCGACCAGGGCGGCGGGATGTTCGAGGCCGTCAAGGCCGGGTATCTGCTGTGGCTGTCGTTCGTCGTCCTCTCGGCGATCGCGTTTGCGATCGCCTCCTTCAGCGGCTCGGTCGCGTGCGCGGCGCTGACGATCCTTGTCCTGGTGCTCAGCTATCTCAAGTCCGCCGTCACCACGTACATCGCGCTCGTGTCGCACAGCCGCGTCGCGACCGACGTCGGCCAGGCGTTCTACTACTTGCTCCCCAATTTCGAGAACTTCAACGTCCGGACCGCCGTGGTCCACAACACGGTCGTACCGTGGCCGTATCTTTTCCGAACGAGCCTGTACGCCACGGCGCTGGTTGCCTTCTTTCTGTACATCGGTGTCCAGGTGTTCCAGGAGCGTGAATTCTAATGACCGCCGCCGGAACCCGCGTCCGTGTGGCGATCACGGCGGCGCTCCTGCTGGCCTGCGTGGCCGGCACGCAGGCATTGGTCGACGCTGACCGGCTGGCCGTCAACGACGAGGCCGGGGTGCCCTTCACCGCGGCCGCCGTCATGGTCCGCAGCTTCACCGGTCAGATCCGGGGCTTGCTCGCGGACTTCCTGTGGCTGCGCGTCGACGAATATCAGCATCGCCGCCGCATCGTGAACGGCGACGTCCTTCGCGCGGACGACGAGGCGCTCATGCCGCTCGTGCGCCTGATCACGTGGCTCAACCCGCATTTCACCGACGCCTACGCCCTCGGCGGTCAATGGCTCGCCTTCCACTTTGGGCGTCCCCGCGAAGCGGTGGCGTTCTACGAAGAGGGCATCCGCAACAACCCCCGCGACGCCGAGCTGCTGACGGGCGCCGCTTGGGTGTATTGGCGGCTCCTGCACGATCCGGCCAAGGGCGCCGCCAGGGCCGAGCAGGCCGCCCGTGTCACCGATGATGACATCGCAAAGTTCCAGGCCCTCTGGTTCGTCGCGCACATCCTCGCCGACGGCGGCGATCGGGCCGGCGCGATCCGCGCGTGGACACAGGTCGGCCGGATCCCGGGCTATGAGCAGACGGCCCGCTACTGGATCGCCCGCCTCTCCCGGCCGGCTTCTGCCGGGGGCGCGCCGACGTCGGGCGCCGGGAAGCCGCGGCCGTGACGACGATGATGAAGCGCCTCCTTCAGCTGGCCACCGCGCTCGTGCTGGTCAGCGCCGTCGTGCTGGTGACGCAGTGGGCCTATCCGGCGGGCCATCTCGCCGTCCATCTCGGACGCCCCGAATATTCGCGGGTCGTCGGAGAGGCCGAGATCTACGTGACGATCGATCTGCGGCTTGTCAACGTCGGCATCGAGCCGGTCACCGTCGACCGGGAACACTTCCTGCTCGTCGACAGCCAGGGGCACACCTATCGGAGCGATCCCTCGACACACTTTCTGCGCAACCATTTCGACGTGACGGTGATCCCCCCGCTGCGCGACATTCAGGGAGCGACGGTCTTCCGGATCGCCCCCGGCCGGAGGGCGGCCGAATTGATTTTCGTCACCACGACGGGACAGATCGCGCACTTCCGGCTGTGACGCGAGGATGACTCCCGCCCGCCAGATCGCGGCCCTCGCCGCCGCGGCGGCCCTGGTGGCCGCGGGGTTCGTCGCGCTCGGCCGCGGCGCACAACCGGCCCCGGTCGCCGTCGGCGTCTCGCCGGGATCACCCGGACCGGGATCACCCGCGGCTGCCGGGGCGGCCCATGAGCCGCCGGCGCGCGCCGGGCAGCCGTCCACCGGCGCCTCCGATTCGGGGGACGCCATGGACGCCGGGGACATTCTCGAACCGATGGCGGCGCAGCTCGCGGACCTTCTGGAGCACCTGCGGGGCCAGTGTGCCGCGGCGCGTCGAAGTGGGGGCGCGCGGCTCCTGTCCGCGGCCACGCCGTGCGTCGGTGCCGGCGAGGCGGCGGCGAGCACCGTGGAATTTGTGCGCGGTACGCTGGCGAGCGCGGCGGGGCAAAACGTGTCCGGCAGTGTGCGCTCCCGATGGACGCGCGACCTTGACGCGGCCGCCGCCGAGATCCGCTCGTCGCTCACGCCGGTCCAGGCATCGCTGGGGCAGGCGCTCGGATCGGGCGCGCCCTCGCCGGTCGCGGTTCGCGACTTGGCCCACCTCCGCGACCGGATTTGGCGGGTGCTGGCCATCCTGGATCAACCGTAGCGCCCTCAGACCCGCTCGACCTGGGTATGCTATATAGCAGGGGAATTTCTCGCCACTTTATTCACACTCGTCAAATCGGCCGGGAGGACACGGCGCCGGGTGAGCATCACCGCGGGGATCATCGAGGCGGAACGCTTCTACGCGGACGCGCTGCGCGCGCTCGTGCGGAGCCGCGTCCCGTTCATGATCGGCGGCGCCTATGCCCTGCGGGTCTACGGGGGCATCGTGCGCCACACGAAAGACCTCGACGTGTTTTGCGCCCGCCGGGACCGCGCCCGCGTCGTGCGGACGCTACTGCGGTCGGGAGATCACGTCGAACGCACCGACCCGACCTGGATCGTGAAGGTGTTCCGCGGCGATCTGTTCATCGACGTGATCTACGGCTCGGGCAACGGCATCTGCCCCGTGGATCGCCTCTGGCTCGAGCACGCGCGGCCGGCCCGTTTGCTCGGGTCGCGCGTCCGGCTGATCCCGCCCGAAGAGATGATCTGGAGTAAGTCGTTCGTGCAGGACCGCTACCGGTACGACGGCGCCGACATCGCGCACATCATCCGCCGGCAGGGACGGTCGCTCGACTGGCAGCGCCTGCTCGACCGCATGGGGCCGGAGTGGGAGGTGCTGCTCGCGCACCTCATCAACTTCCGCTTCACCTACCCGGCCGAACGCGACGTCGTACCGGCGTGGGTGCTCCACGAGCTGCTTTCGCGGTTCGAGCACTCGCAGAGCGAAGTCGACGGCGGACGGGCCCCCGATGCGTCCGTCTGCCGCGGCACGCTCTTTACGCCCCACGACTACGTCCCGGACGTGACGGCGTGGGGATACGCCGACGCCCGCGCGGACATCGCCCGGCGGGCGCGGAGGAAAATCCGTGGCAAAAATGCGGATCGCCGCGCTGGGTGACCTGCACATTCGCGACGCGGTCCCCGAACCGCTGCGCCAGGCGTTCACGGAGGTGAACGACCGCGCGGACGTCCTCGTGCTCTGCGGCGACCTGACCGATCACGGTTTCCCGAAGGAAGCCGAGGCCCTCGCGGAGGCGCTCGCGCCCTGCCGCATTCCGAAGATCGCCGTGTTCGGCAACCACGACTTTGAGAGCAGTCCGCCCGAAGAGATCACCAAGATCCTGGGCCGCAGCGGGCTCATAGTCTTCGCGACCGAGCCCTGGGTCCTCGACGGGGTCGGGTTCGTCGGCGCGAAGGGGTTCGCCGGCGGCTTCGGCCGCCACGCGTTGCAGCCGTGGGGCGAGCACACTGTCAAGCAGTTCGTCCAGGACGCCGTCAACGAGGGCGTGATCCTCGAGCGGGCCCTCCACCGGCTCAAGTCCGAACACGGCGTCGAGCGGGCGGTCGCGGTCCTGCACTACGCGCCGATTCGCGAGACGGTCGAAGGCGAGCCCCTGGAGGTCTTCCCGTTCCTCGGTTCGTCCCGCCTGGTCGACCCGCTCGACCGGTTCGGCGTCGCCGCGATCCTCCACGCGCATGCCCACCACGGGGCGCCGGAAGGACGCACCCCGCAAGGCATCCCGGTCTACAACGTCTCGCTGCCCGTGCTGCATCACGTAAGAGCCGACCAGAATTACCGCATCATCGAAGTCTAACGGCCGGGTCCCCCCCGTCACAGCGCGCCGCGCGGAGCCGGGACGTCCGCGGCGGCCTTTTTGAAAGTGGGGCCGGAGGGGTTCATCGGGCGGGACCGAACATCAGGCCTACCTCCAACGGGATCGAGGTGGGATCGATGAGTCACAGGCGCACGGCAGCCGGCAGGCCGACACGCCGGGAGTTCCTCACACGGGCCGGACTGGCCGCGCTCGCCGGGGCGTCCGCGGGCTGGCTGCCGCGGGGCGCCGCGGCCGCGGCGAAGCGCGGCGGTACGATGGCCGTCTCGGGGCATCAGGAGATTTCGAGCCTGAGCCCCGACGACTCCGGGCCGAACGTCATCTGGTCGGCCGTCACGCAGATTCACAACGCGCTGCTCGAACTGGATGAGAATTTCAACCTCGTTCCGACCCTTGCCTCGTCGTACACGGCGTCGCCGGACGGGCTGGCCTACACGTTCAGGCTGCTCCACGGCGTCAAGTTTCACGACGGGACCGAGTTCACCGCCGACGACGTGAAGTACACGTACGAGTGGTACATGAATCCCGCCAACCACGCGATCCAGGCCAACAACTTCAAGGGCGTCGACTCGGTCCAGGCCGCCGACAAGTACACGGTGCGCGTGAAGATGCGCGAGCCGAACGCGGCGTTTCTGGCGAAGGGCGCCTCGACCTTCATCGTGCCCGCGGCCTACCACGGCAAGATCGGCGAGAAGGCGTACAAGAGCGCGCCGATCGGCACGGGCGCCTTCCGTCTCAAAGAATGGCGGCCGGCCGAGCGCACGCTCGTCCAGGCGTTCGATCAGCACTTCCGCGGCCGGCCCTACCTGGATTTCTTCCGGGTGGACATCGTTCCGGAGCCGTCGGTGCGCGCGATCGGTCTGCAGACCGGCCAGTCCGACTCGTCGGTGTGGCCGCTCCTGGTCGAGGACAATCTCCGCTTCGCGAAGGACCCCAACTTCGTCACGTACGTGACGATCACGACCGGCGTGAACCACTTCCCGATCAACAACAAGCGGCCGTACTTCGCCGACAAGCGGGTCCGGCAGGCCCTGATGTTCGCGATCAACCGGCAGCGATTGATCGACGACATCTTCAAAGGCACGGCGGCCCTCGCCACCTCCCACCTCTCGCCCGCGTTCAAGACGTACTTCGAGCCGAACGTCGTCAAGTACCCGCACGACCCGGCGAAAGCGAAGGCCCTGCTCGACGAGGCGGGCTGGAAGCCGGGCCCCGACGGGATCCGCCAGAAGAGCGGGACGCGGTTCTCGTTTACCTGTACGACGATCGTCGGCGATCAGGCGCGCCGCCCGGAGGCGGAGGTCGCGCAGCAGGACCTCAAGGCCGTCGGCATCGAGATGAAGCTCGCCGAAGCGCCGGTGGCGACGATCACCGAGAAGCTGCGCAAGGGCGAGATGGACGCCTCGCTGTTCAACTGGACCTACGGCGGCAGCCTCGGCGACCCCGATCCGTCGCTCACCCTGCGCTCGAACGGCGGCAACAACTGGTCGCAGTATGCCAACCCCAAGGTCGACAGCCTGATCGACGCCGGCCTCAAGGAACCCGACCCCAAGAAGCGGCGACCGTACTACAGCGAGATCCAGAAGATCGTCGCGGACGAGGCGCCGTTCGTCTACCTCATGTACTGGAACTGGTACAACATCTTTTCGAAGCGGGTCCAGGGCCTGCCGAAGACCATGTTCAACGGGCCCCAGATTTACCGGAAGGCCTATCAGTGGTGGCTCGCGTGATGAGGGACCTCGGGGCGTCCTAGAGGGCCCGGGCGGGGTCGCCGCGGCGGATGTGGCGCTATCTCATCGCCCGGCTGCTCCAAGGCGCGGCGGTGGTCTTCCTCGTCGCCACCGCCGCCTTCCTGATCCTCCGCCTGACGCCGGGCAACCCCGTCGACGTCCTCGTCGGGGAGGCCGAGGTCACCCCCGAGCAGGTGGCCGGCATCAAGCACCTGTGGGGCCTGGACCGGCCGTGGTATGTGCAGTACATCACGTGGCTCGAGAACATGGCCCGCGGCGACTTCGGCGAGTCCGTGATCCGGACCGGCGTCCCCGTCCGCACGATGCTGGCGCAGGCCGCGCCGGTCACCCTGACGCTGAACGTCGCCGCCTTTGTGGTCTCGGCGGCGATCGCGATCCCGGTCGGAATCGTCGCCGGCGTGCGGCGGTACTCCCTGTTCGATTACACGGGCACGGTGGGCGCCACGCTCGGCGTCGCCCTGCCCAGCTTTTGGATCTCCCTCATGGCGATCATCCTCTTCGCCGTGAAACTGCGGTGGCTGCCCGCGTTCGGCCTGCAGTCGTGGACCGGGTACGTTCTGCCCGTCGCCGTCCTCGCCACCGAGCAAACCGCGGTCATCACCCGGCTGATGCGCGGCTCCGTCGCCGCGGTGCTGCATCAAGACTACGTGCGGACCGGACGGGCCAAGGGGCTCGCCGAATCGGCCGTGGTGCTGCGCCACGCGGTGCGCAACGCGCTGCTGCCGGTGATCACCGTGCTGGGATACCGGGTGGCGTTTCTCTTGAGCGGCACGATCATCGTCGAAACCGTCTTCGCCCTGCCGGGTGTCGGCCGGCTCCTGACCGATTCGGTCTATCACCTCGACTATCAGGTGGTGCAGGTGATCGCGCTCCTCCTCGCCGTCATCGTGGTCGCCACCAACATCGCGACCGATCTCGTCTACGCGCTCGTGGATCCGCGGATCCGGATCGGGTAGCGCGCGGCGATGCGATCGCTGGACCGTCCGCTCGACCCCGCCGGCCGGCAAGCGGCCGGCAACCACGACATCACAGCCGGGGCGCGCGCCGCGCGGCCTCCGGCCCGGCCGGTCCGCCGGTCGGAGTTCTGGCGCGCCTGGCGGCGGTTCGTCCGTTACCGGCCCGGGATCGCGGGGCTCGCGGTGGTCGTCGCGATCGGGCTCGTCGCGATCTTCGCGAACCTGCTGGCCCCCTACTCGCCGCTGGCGGTGAATCCCGGCATGCGCGGGGGCGCGCCGACACCGGCGCACCCGCTCGGGTTCGACCACATCGGCCGGGATATTCTGAGCCGGCTCGTCTACGGGTCTCGCGTCGCGATCGCCGTCGCGCTCCTCGCGACCGCGATCGCGGTAACGATCGGCGTCGCGGTCGGCACGACGGCGGGATATCTGGGGGGCCGGGTGGACGCGGTGCTGTCCCGGATTACCGACGCGCTGATGGCCTTCCCCGTCCTGGTCTTGCTCATCGCGCTCGTCGCCGTCGTCGGCCCCAATCTGACGAACGTGATCCTCGTGATCGGGGCAACCGTGTGGGCATCGTACGCGCGCGTCGTCCGCGCCGATGTGCTGAGCCTGCGCGAGCAGGAGTTCGTCATGGCCGCGCGGGCGATCGGGGCGACGGACCGCCGCGTCATTTGGCGGCATCTCGTGCCCAACGTCGTCGGCCCGGTGATCGTCCTGGCGACTCTGTCGGTCGGCAACATCATCATCCTGGAAGCGGCGTTGTCGTTCCTCGGCCTCGGCGTGCGGCCGCCGACGCCGGATTGGGGCGGAATGCTGGCGGACGGCCGGGCGTTCATCACCATCTATCCGCAGATCGTGATCGCCCCGGGAGTCATGATCGCGGTCACGGTGCTGGCCTTCAATCTACTCGGCGACGGCCTTCGGGACGCGCTCGACCCGCGCCACAAAGAGTGACAACGGAGGGACTCTCGCGATGCGCATCGCCATCGGCGGATTGTCACATGAGACGAACACGTTCTGCGCGGCCCTGACCGAGGTCAACGAATTCAAGGACCGGGAGTGGACGCACGGGGAGGCGCTCGCCGCCCGCCATCGCGGCGTCCGCGACTACCTCGGCGGCATGCTCGCCTCCGCCGACGAGCGCGGCATCGAGGTCGTCCCCACCTTTGCGACCCGTGCGACCCCGTCCGGCACGATCAGCCGCCGGGCTTATGAGGAGATGCGCGGCGAGCTCCTCGCCGGCCTCGAGGGTGCCGGACGGGTCGACGCGATCTGCCTCGCGCTCCACGGCGCCGGCGTCGCCGAGGGCGTCGACGATATCGAGGGAGATATTCTGGAGCGCGTGCGCGCGATCGCAGGAGCGGCGGTCCCGATTGTGGTGACGCTCGATCTCCACGGCAACCTGACGGACGAGATGGCGCGATACGCCACGGCCCTGCTCGGCGTCAACGAGTACCCGCACGTCGACTCGTACGAGCGCGGCGTCGAGGCGATCGCCCTCGCCGCGGACGCCGCCGCCGGACGCGTGCGGCCCGCGATGCGCCTCGTGCGGCTGCCGATGCTCGTCCCCACCACCGCGACGAGCCAGAGCCCGGTCCGGGAGATCAACGCGCGGTGCCGGGACTGGGAGGGCCGCCCGGGCGTCATCGACTGCACGTTCTTCCACGGCTTCGCGCACACCGACGCCCCGGTCGTCGCGGCGGCCGTCGTCGCGACCGCGGACGGCCGCGCGGAGTTGGCGCAGGAGGCCGCGGCGGACGTCGCCCGGTACGCGTGGGGGCTGCGCGAGGCTTTCTTGAAGTCCGCGCCGGGGCCGGCCGAAGCGATCCGTCAGGCGCTCGCGTCGGACGGCCGTCCCGTGGTGATCAACGAGACGTCCGACAACCCGGGCGGCGGCGCGCCCGGCGACGGCACGCATCTGCTGCGCACGCTGCTGGACGCCGGCGCCACCGAGTCGTGTTTTGGCTTCGTGTGGGACGCCGAGACCGCCGCGCAGGCGCACGCGGCCGGGGCCGGCGCGACGATCCGGGTCCGGCTCGGCGGCAAGACCGACGCGATGCACGGCGCTCCCGTCGAATGCGAGGCATACGTGAAGTGCCTGACGGACGGCCGCTTCATCCAGCAGTCCCCGATGGGCCGCGGCGCGCAGGTGGACCTCGGCCGCATGGCGCGGCTCGTCATCCCCCGCGGGCCGGCCGGCGGGATCGACGTGCTGGTCTCGTCCGTGCGGTCGCAGACGCTGGACCCGGAAGTGTTCCTGCTGCACGGCATCGACGTGACCCGCTGCCGGATTGTGGCGTTGAAGTCGAGCCAGCACTTCCGGGCCGGGTTCGAGCCGGTGGCCGACCGAATCATTACCGCCGACTCGCCCGGGCTCACCACTCTCGACTTGACAACGTTTCCATACCGCCGGCTCACCCGGCCCGTTTGGCCGCTGGACAGGGGCGCCGCCTTCGAGGTGTGACTCTCGCGGGCAAAGTGTCATGCCGGTTCCCCCCTAGCCCCTCGCCGCGACGATGTGACCGGCAGGGCGCGCCGTGGAGGCTGCTCGAACGGCCGCGCCTCACCCTCGTCAATGCGAATTTGGGCCAAGCCTGCGACGGAATTCATGGAGAAAAGACTCCGATTTACCGCGCGGACTACGTACGTCGCCGAGTCAAATCTACGGGGAACTCCGAATGGACACGACGGCTGCGTCGAGTAGGCTATAACCAGACACGCGATGGCGCCACGCGGACAGACCAGACCGTGGCGGAGGGGGGACGCGGTGCCTGCGAATCCGGTAACCTCGCGTTGGGCGCGCGCAAGATGCGCGCGGCCGGCGGCGAGGAGATCGCCCGGGGCTTCCCGCCCGCGATGCACCATGCCCGCCGGGCGTGCCTCTGTGGGCCGCGGGCGGATGGACGCCGCCGCGGGGAAGTTGAACGCGGCGCTGCGGTTCATCGGCAATCCGCTGCCCATGTGGGTCTACGACTTGGCGACGCTGCGGATCCTCGACGTGAATGACGCGGCGCTGGCGCTGTACGGCTATGACCGGGGCGAGTTCGTGGGCCGGTGCGTGACTGAGCTGCGGGGGGCGGAGCGCGCCGGGGACGAAACGGTGTCGATCGCCGCCGCGGATGCCGCGCTCCCCGTCTCGGTGACGCGGTGCCACCGGCGGAAGGACGGCACGCCGATCGATGTGCACATCCTCTCCCGCCTTCTCACGTTCGACCGCCGCCCGGCGGTCCTGGCGGTGGCGCAGGACGTGACGGACCCGCGGTAGACGCCCGGCGGCCGGCTCATCTCAGATCAGCCGTTCAACCCTTCATCGACTGTCGCCCCACCAAACTTTAGGGCTTGGGGCCGTGGTCCGGATCGACGTGGTTGTTGTTGGGGTTCTCTTGTCCATTGTGATTGCCCTGGCCCGGATCACCACCCTCGAATCCGGCAAAGGTCGGACCGACCTTGGCCAGTAGCAGAAGCACTCCTACGATCAATGCAACGAACCAACGCGACTTCATCCGCCTCCCCCTCCCCGTCACACCGCATCAGCGAACTCCAACGATGTGCAGACACTCTACTGGCCGCGCATCGCCACCGTCAATGCAAGTTGATGCCAAGACGGCGACGGATTTCATGGAGCAACGCGACGCCTACTTGATCGCGCCGACCAGCGTAAACAACGGCAGGTAGAACGAGATCACGATGAACCCAACGATGCCGCCCATCACCATGATGAGCATCGGCTCCAGCACGGACGTGAGCGCCGCAACCGCGTATTCGACCTCGGTATCGTAGAAATCGGCCACCTTGGACAGCATGGTGTCGAGCGCGCCCGTGCGCTCCCCGACCGCGACCATCTGCACGACCATCGGGGGAAAGATGCCGCTGGCCTGGAGCGGCGCGGAAATGCTCTCGCCCTCGCGGATGCTGGTGCGCACCGTATCGAGCGCTTTGATCAACACCACGTTGCTGGTGGCCTTCGCGACCACGTCGAGCGCGTGGAGGATGGGCACGCCGCTGTGAATGAGCGTCCCCAGCGTCCGGGAAAAGCGGGCCATGACGACGTTGCGGTTGACCGGGCCAAACAGCGGCATCCGCAGCTTGAATTTGTCGAACCAGCGGCGGCCGTTCGGCGTCCCGATGTAGTAGCGGAAGCCGTACACGGCGACGACGAAGACGATCAGGAACACGTACCAGTACTGCCGGCTGGTCACGGTGAACCAGATCAGGAAGCGGGTCGGCAGCGGCAGGGGAACGCCGAGGTCCTTGAACACGTCCACGAACTTCGGCAGGATGAAGAACACGATGAACCCGACGATGCCGCCGGCCGCCGACGCGACCAGGATCGGATAGACCATCGCCGACTTGACCCGCTGGCGCAGCGCGAGCTCCTTCTCGAGGAAGCCCGACAGGCGGCCCAGCACGTCGTCCAGGGCCCCGCCGGTCTCGCCGGCCCGCACCATGTTGACGTAGAGCTGGTTGAACGCCTCCGGGTGCGCCGCAAGCGCGTCCGACAGCGGCACGCCGCCCTCCACTTCCGTCTTGACCTTGGCGAGGACCTCGCGCAGACGCTGGTTCGTCGTCTGCGCCTGCAGGATCGCCAGACTCGCGATGATCGTCAGGCCGGCGTTGATCATCGTCGCCAGCTGGCGGGTGAACACGGTCAGATCCTTCAGCTTGACGCCCTGGAGGCGCGCCAGCAGGTCTTCGACCTTGGGCTGCGTCGCCCGCCGTTTGAGCGACGTGATGAGGTAGCCCATCTCCTGCAGGCGTGAGATCGCCGCGACCTCCGTGTCGCCGTCGATCGCGCCGGAGATCATCTTCCCCGCCCCGTCCCGTCCTACGTATGCGTACGTTGCCACAGCCACTCCCCCCGAACGCCGTTACTGGTCCCCGGTGACGAAGACCACGCGCAGCAGTTCCTCAACCGTCGTGACGCCCTCCAGTACCTTCTGCACACCGTCCTCGCGCAGCAGACGCATCCCGCCTTCGTGCGCCGCCGCGCGCAGCTGATCCGACGAGGCGCCGTCGAGGATCAGCGAGCGCAGCCGGTCGTTCATCATCATGAGCTCGAAGACGCCCAGCCGTCCCCGGTACCCCGTCATGCGGCAGGAGTCGCATCCGCGGCCGCGGTACAGCTTCAGGCCGCTGTGCTCCGCCGGGTCGAGCCCGAGCCGCCGCAGCGCGTCCGCCGGCGGCGTGTACGCCTCCTTGCAGTGGGCGCAGATCACGCGGATCAGCCGCTGCGCCAGGACGCCGATCAGCGAGCCCGTCACGAGGAACGGCTCGACGCCCATGTCCGCGAGGCGCGTCGCCGCCCCCGGCGCGTCGTTGGTATGCAGCGTCGTCAGGACGAGGTGTCCGGTCATCGCCGCCTGCACCGCGATCTGGGCCGTCTCGCGGTCGCGGATCTCGCCGATCAGCACGATGTCGGGATCCTGACGCAGAATGCTGCGGAGACCGCCCGCGAACGTGAGCCCGGCCTTGACGTTCACCTGAACCTGGTTGACCCGGGGAATCTGGTACTCCACGGGATCCTCGACGCTCACGATGTTGCATTCCGGCGTGTTGATGCGCTCGAGCGACGTGTACAGGGTCGTCGTCTTGCCGCTGCCGGTCGGTCCGGTGACGATGATCATCCCGTAGGGCTTGGTGATCAGGCCTTCCCACGCCCCCAGCAGGTCGCTCGGCATCCCGATCCGGCTGAGGGAGACCTTGGTGCTGGACTGGTCGAGGAGCCGGATGACGATCTTCTCGCCGAGCACCGTCGGAAGCGTGCTCACGCGCAGGTCGTACTCCTTGCCTTCCAGGCGCAGGTGGATGTGGCCGTCCTGCGGCACCCGGCGTTCCGCGATGTCGAGGTTCGCCAGGATCTTCACGCGGGAAATCAGCGCGGCCTGGATCTGCTTCGGCGGTGACATGATATCTTGCAAGAGGCCGTCGACGCGGAACCGCACCTTCACCTCGCGCCGGTGCGGCTCGAGGTGGATGTCGCTCGCCCCCGCGCGGACGGCCTGATGAATGATCTGGTTGACGACGCGAACGATCGGCGCCTCCTCGACCATCGACCGGAGACGCTCGACCGTGACCTCTTCGGTGCGGGTCGGATCGTCGAGAATCTCGGATTCGATCGCCGGCCCCTGGGCCTTGAGCAGCTCTTCGACGTCGTGGACGAGCCCCTGGAACTTGCCCTGCAGCCTGCCCACGTCGTCGGGGCTGGCGATGATGATCTCGACGTCGAGCCCGGTCAACAGTCGAATGTCGTCGATCGCGACGACGTTGGAGGGATCCGGCATCGCGACGACGAGCCGATCCTGCTTGCGGTCGACCGCGATCACGCCGTGCCGCTGCGACAAATACGCCGGAATGAGACGCGCGACCTCGGGGTTGATGCTGTCCTCGGCCAGCTCGGTGTAGGGCAGCCCCCACTGCTGCGCGACCGCCCGCGCGAGGTGGCGCTCCGTGACGACGCCCATCTCCACGAGCACGCGGCCGAGGCGGCCTTTGCTCTGGCGCTGCACCTCAAGCGCCTGCCGCAGCTGATCGTGCGTGATGACGTTGTGCGACAAAAGGATTTCGCCGATCGGTTCAATGCGCGGCAGGGCGGGCTTGCCTTCGCCGGCCGCGCCCGGCGGCACGCCGGGGCCGTCGATCGAGCCCGGCGGCATCGCCCCCGGACGGCCGGGCTGGCCGTTCGAAGGACCGACGGAACCGGAGCCGCGCGGCGGCGCCGCGGGCGGGGCGGCGGGACGTCCGGGACGCATGGACACATTCGCCGGATGCTCGAGGCTGTCTCCGCGGGCCGCGCCGTTGCCGTTCCCGTTCCCGTTGCCGTTCGCGGGATGCCCGGCACCGTCGGGTGAGACCGGCGCCGGCACGGCCGCGGGATCGACCGCGTGGCCGTCGGACGGCGGCGCGGACGTGCCGCCGCCGAGCCATCTCGGCCAAATCACATTGCGGGTAGGACGTTCCACGCCGAAGCCGGGTCCCTAGGCTCGCTCTGTGCGGCCGTGCCCGTTGTGCGACCGCGCGGCGAGCGGTACGGTGCCGGCCGTCGAGCCCGCAACGTGGGCGCCGCTCCCCGCCTTGGCGGTGGCGCGGGCGCCCTCGAGGACGTCGCGTCTCGGCTGGGGCGCGTGCCCGGAGGCCGCCTCGACGGCATCGGCGGCCCCCTGCAGCGAGGCGCCGGAGGCCGGAGACGGGCTCACGGCGAGACTGGGCTGCGCCGCGAGGAACGCCTTGATGCCCTGCAGGCTCATCCCTTCCTGGTCGACCAGCCGGCGGATCAGATGCACCAGCCGGAGATCGCGCGGCGAATACAGCCGGTGGCCGCCCTTGCTGCGCGCGGGCTCGAGCAGATGGTATTCCGACTCCCAGCTGCGAAGCCGGCGCGCGTCCACCCCGGTCAACGAGGCCACCGTGCGGATCGGATAGATCGGTAGATCGTCCTGTGTTACCACCGCCCCCACCTCCTGGATGGTCACGACGCGGCGGCGGAGGAGCCCAGGCCGGCCGCGCGAAGCGGTTCGGCCAGATGCCGCAGCGCCGCGGCGAGCAGCCGCGATACGTGCCGCTGTGAAACGCCCAAACGCTGGGCGACTTCGCTCTGGGTCAGGTCCTGATAGTAGAGGTAGTACACGACCTGGCGCTGGAGGTCGGCGAGGCGCTCCATCGCGTGCATGAGTACGATCCGGTCCTCGACGGGGAGCTGCAGCGAGACGTAGCGCTGATGGGCGATCATGTCCGGCCGGACGTCGTGCTCTTCCGTCATGTCGGTCATCGACCGGACCCGGATCTGGCTGTGCGCGTCGAGCACCTCGCGAACGCCCGCCTCGGTCATGTTCATCGCCCCCGCGATCTCGGCGACCGTCGGCGTGCGGCCGAGCTCCTGCTGGAGCCGGCCGACCGCCGCCGTGAGGTCGGCGTAGATCTTGCGCACCCACCGCGGCGCGCGCACCGCCTCGAGCCCGTCACGGAGGAAGTGCCGGATCTCCCCCGCGACGTGGTGGAACGCGTAGGTCTCGAACTTGACGCCCCGCGTCGGGTCGAACGTCGTCACCGCGTGGATCAGGCCGATCGAGCCGATCTGCACGAGGTCCTCGAGCGGCGCGCCGGGACGCACGTAGCGCCGGGCGATCCGGTGGACGAGCGGCAGATATCGAAGAACCAGTTTCTGGTGCAGCGCGCGATCCTGCGTGCGCCGGTAGGTCTGAAACTGCTCGAGAATCTCCGCGGCGTCGCCTCCGTCGACCTCGGCTGTGCCGCCTCGCGGATGCCCCTCTCCGTTGCCCGCATGGCGGCTGTGGTCGCGAACGGCCTCCGGCGCGGCCCCTGCCCCCGGCGCCTGCGCGGCGGCCTGCCGCTGGACCCGGCTCCCCCGTCCCGAACCGCTCGCCGTCTCCACGATTCCTTGCTGCCCGGTCGCGTCGCGTCCCATGATCGTCCCCCCCCGTGGGTGGTGCTCAGCTTATCCGGCGCCCGGCCGGGGCGAACCCCCGCAACCGGAGCCGTAGATCGTTGGGACTCTCCGCGGACTCGAGCGCCGTCTCGACGCTGATGAGCCCGCGCTGGTAAAGATCGAAGAACGAGTCGTCGAACGTCTGCATGCCGCCGTCGTGGCCCTCCGACATGGCCTGGCGGAGCGCCCCGATGTCTCCCCGCCGGATGAGATCGCGGACCCGCGGCGTCGCGCGCAAGATTTCCACGCCCGGGACCATCCCGCTGCCGTCCGCGCGCGGCACGAGCCGCTGCGCAACGATGCCCACCAGGGTGGAGGCGAGGCGCAGAAACATCTCACCGTGGATCTCCGGCGGGAAGAAATGGAGCACGCGATCGAGCGCCTGGTTGGCGTTTATGGTGTGCAGCGTGCTGAGGACCAGGTGACCGGTCTCCGCAAAGTACACGGCGGCCTGGGCGCTCTCGGCGTCGCGCATCTCGCCGATCAGGATGACGTCCGGCGTCTGACGCAGCGCCCCGCGCAGCGCCGAGACGAACGAGTCCGCGTCCGCACCGACTTCGCGCTGGCTCACGATGCTCTGCCGGTCGGCGTGCAGGTACTCGATCGGGTCCTCGATCGTGATGATATGGCCCGACACGGAGCGGTTGCGGTGGTCGATCATCGCGGCGAGCGTCGTCGACTTGCCGGACCCGGCCGGACCGGTGACCAGGACGAGCCCGCGCGGCGTGAGCGCGAGCTCCGCGACCACCGCGGGCAGCGCCAGTTCCTCGAACGACGGAATGTCCTGGCGGACGCGGCGCGCGACGAGGGCCGTGGTCCCGCGCTGCAGGTAGACGTTGATGCGAAACCGGCCGAGCGACGGCTCCCAGTATGCGAAATCTGCGTGCCCGGCGCGCCGGAGCGCCTCGCGCTGCGCGTCGTTCATGATTCCCGTCAACAGGTCATCGAGCGCCGAGGACGACGGCGCGGGCAGCCCCGACGATTCGACGGCGCCGGAGATCCGGAACATCGGGGGGGTGTCCGCTTTGACGTACAGGTCCGACGCGCCCCGGTCGGCCGTCGCCCGCAGCAGGTCCTCGACCGTGTACGGCAGGCCGGTCATTGGCCGTCCCGCTCCCCGACCGCCGCGGCCGGCCCGACATGGCGCAGCGCCGCCACCGCGGGCTTGGCCGCCGGAACCGGCGCCGCCGCGGGGCGCGAGGGATTACCGGCGGCGAACGCGTCGCGGTCCACGGCCCGGATAAAGGCGTCCTCCGGTGAGATGAGCCCGCGCCGCAAGAGGTCCCGCAGGCACTGGTCGAGGCTGATCATGCCCTCCTTCGCGCCGGTCTCGATCATCGACGGAATCTGGAACGTCTTGCCTTCCCGGATCAGATTTCGGATCGCGGACGTGGCGATCATCAGCTCGATCGCGGCCACGCGGCCCCGCCCGTCCACCCGGGGAATCAGGGTCTGTGCCAGGACCCCGAGCATCGCCTCGGACAGCTGGACCCGGATTTGCTCCTGCTGGTGCGGCGGGAACACGTCGATCACGCGGTTGATCGTCTGCGCGGCGCTGTTGGTGTGCAGCGTCGCCAGCACGAGGTGCCCGGTCTCGGCGGCGGTCAAGGCCATGGCGATCGTTTCCAAATCCCGCATCTCGCCGACGAGGATGATGTCGGGGTCTTCGCGCAGCGCGCTGCGCAGCGCCGCGGAGAAGGAGTTGGTGTGGGGTCCGACCTCGCGCTGGTTGACGATGCAGCTCTTGTGCTGGTGCACGAACTCGATCGGATCCTCGATCGTGATGATGTGGTCGGGCCGTTCGGTGTTCATCAGATCGATCATCGCGGCGAGCGTGGTCGACTTGCCCGAGCCGGTCGGTCCGGTGACCAGAACGAGGCCCCGGTCCTTCATGGCGAGCGTCCGCAGCACGGACGGCATGCCGAGCTGGTCGAGGCTCTTGATGGCGGTCGGGATCAGCCGAAACACCGCCGCCTCGCCGAGGCGCTGCATGAACACGTTCACGCGGAAGCGGCCGACGTTCTGGAGCTCGAGGGATAGGTCCAGGTCATGGGTATCTTCGAACCGGGCCTTATGGTCGTCGGTGAGCACGTCGTAGAGCATTTCGTGGAGCGAGGCCGCGGTCAGCGCGGGGTAGTCCAGACGGACCAGCTTGCCGTGGATTCGAAGCGACGGCGGCGTGCCGACGGTCAAATGAAGGTCGGACGCATCTCGGTCGCGGGTCAGGATCAGCAGTTCCGTGATATCCATCGGGCCCCCCGGCCGCAAGTCCTGAACGCTCAACCGCCGGGAAGCTGTTGCCCGCGCGAACGTGCCGCGCAGTGATGGAGTGGAGGGTGCGAGTGCGGCCGTGGGGGGGGTAAACGAAAAGCTCCCCGCGGCCACGGGGAGCGTCGAGGTGCCAGCTTTGGCAACCCGGCCGACTTGCCAGGTAAAACGCTACCTGGCCAGTCCCGTGGCTTTGCGTCCCCAGATCTCTCTGGGTTTGCCCCTACAAAGCGATACTGCTATTAAATTGTCCCCACAAGTTAATCACAATCGGAGAAAAAAGTCAATGGGCCTCCCCAAGACCTACGCGAAATCGTACCTGGGCCGGCGGGCCAGGCACGTCGACCCGCCGCCGGCCCGGAACATCCGTTACTGCAGCCGCCAGATCGCCCGGGCCTGCCCCGGCCGGAACACGAAAACCCGCCCGATCTTTGCACTAAACTGCCCGGCGGCCGGCAGGTATTCGGACTCGAACGCGATGCCGCGGCTGTCGTAGATCATCGTCCGGCTGCGAAGCGGCAGCTCGAGGACGGCCTGGGGATCCTGGTACGCGGCGGTCACTTGGTCTTGCGTCGAGCCGACGCCGACCCGATCGATCGTCCGTGTATGAGGATCGTCGGTCCCTACCGCCCACACGATGCTGGACGTGGGGAGATAGACGATGAATATCCGCGGAGTCGATGACCATGATCTCTCTTCCAGCTGCGGGCGAAACACGAGATCCGTGCCGCTCGGCCTCGTCTCGGTGATCTGGGAGTCGCCCATGACCCACACATAGTCCGCGACTTTCCCATCGACCGTCCATTGACCGACGCCGAGGCCGGGCACGACGAGAAAAATCGACGGCGTGGCCTGCGGCGCGGCCGGCTGCGCAAGCGCGCCGGCCGGCAGCGCCAGCATCAGAATCATCATCACCCGACCGGCGTTCAGAATGCCCCGCATTGCTCCCCTCCCATCCCCAACTCGGTGACTAATGCAGCAGCGCCTCGATCTGTTTGGTGAGCTCCTCGGCTCCGTCCTTGCCGGTGAACCCGCCCGTCAGGGCGACCCCGCCGATGCGGCCGTCCGCGCGAATGAAGAACGTCGTCGGCAGCCCGGCGACGTGGTACATCTGTGCGACCTGCCCGCGCTCGTCGCGGGCGGCAGGATAGCTCACGCCGCGCGCGGCCAGGAAGGTCCGGCTGGCCGCCCAGGTGTCGGTCGCCCCATCGATGCCGATCACGACGACGCCGCGGGCCTGATACGTCCGGTAGGCGGCCTCCAGCGCGGGCATCTCCGCCCGGCACGGCGGGCACCACGAAGCCCAGAAATTGAGAATGATCGGATGTCCGCGGAACCGGTCGAGCGAGATCGGCGCGCCGGCGTATGCGGGCGCGGTGAACGCGGGCGCGATGGCGCCGGGGTCGGTCCCGACACGCGCGCGCGGCGCCACGGTCTCGTCGGCCACCTCGCCCGCGGCGGTGTGCGTCACCGCGCGGAACGCCACGACACCGAGCCCGCACGCGAGCAGGACGAGGACCCCGACCAACGCCGGCGCGGCGGCCCGCGGGAATTTCATGGTTCTACTATCCACCGAGCACCACGGCCGTCACCTGCGGAGCACCGAGGGTCGCGCCCGTTGGAACGAGCACGGTCTGCGTCTGCCCGGGGCGCAACTGCACGGTCACGGACCCCGCCGTCCCGCTGTTCGTATACGGCAGCACCACCGTGATCTGCTGCACCCACTGCGCGGGGATCGCGCCGGTATCGGCCACCGATACCAGCGCCTGCACTTTCGGCGGCCCGGTCATCTGAGAGGGGGCACCGAGATCGACCTTGATGTGAATCTGCCGCTGCGCGAAGTCGGTGTAGGACGACGCGGGGACTGTCTGCGCCGGCGTCGCGGCGAGGAGCGCGCCCGCGGCGCTGGTCACGGACACCTGATAGCGAATGATGATGTCGGCGACCATCGCGGCCTGAATGGTAAACGGCGCGCTGCCGCCCGGAGCCAGCGGCCCCTGGACCGTCGCCCTGCCCTCAACCTGATCGCCCGACGCGCGCGTGAACGTGGCCGCCACGACGAGGGGACCAATCGGCACGGCGCCGGTGTTCGCGACAGAGCCCGTCACGGTCAGACCGCCGACGGACAGCACCGCGGCCGTCACATCGCGCAGCGCCGCGGACGGGGAGCCGGCCGGCGATGTGGCGCGGGAAGGCGCCGAACCCGTGGTCGACGGCGCCGGGCCCGCGGGCGGCGCGGGGGGCCCGCCCGGCACGAGAATGGGCGGGCCGGGCGGTGAGACGGGCGCGACGGCCGAGTTCTTCCGCGGACCGAACGGTACCGGCGCCACAACGAAGGTCTGAATGGCACGCCCGGCGCGGAAGACAAAACCGACCCCTTGGAACACGTAGGCGACGGTCGTGTCCAGCCCGGACATGGTCGTCACCGCGTTGACGTCACCGACCAAGCGCGGGGCGTCCGTGACCGGCGTCCCCACCCCCGCCCCGGCGATCGTCCGGTACTTCGGGGAGGCGGTGGAGATCCGGACCACGATGCCCGAATCGAAGTCCAGGACCAATCCGTAGCGCGAGTATAGACGGCGGGTCGGACCCTGCGAGACCGAGGGACCCAGCGCGGACGCGGCGGCGCTCGCCGTCATGCCGAGGCGGGCGGGCCCGATCGACTCGCCCGGTACGACGCCGAGCGAGGCGGCGGCCGACGCGGGCGGAACGGCGGCGTACGGCCCCACAAGCGCCGCGACCGTTGCGATCGCAGCGCCGACAATCCACCTGTGCCGCCACACGCGGCCGGTGCGCATCATGGTCGCTCCTCCTTATGCCCAGACTCGTTTTGGCTCAGACGGACGGCGCCGGCTGCCGTTCTCCGGGCGTCGAGATACCCCTGGAGGATCACGGCCGCGGCGACGCGGTCGCGGGAGCGCCGGCGCTCCTCCCGCCGCACGTCTGCTTCGATCAGCGCGCGCTCGGCCGCGGCGGTGGACAGCCGCTCGTCCCAGAGCTCGACCGGCACGGAGAGAGCGGTCCGCAGCCGCTCGGCAAAGGCCTCCGCCTGCCGCGCCGCCGGACCGCGGGAACCGTCCATGTTGCGGGGCCAGCCCACGACGACGGCGGCGACGTCGTGGCGCCGGCAGAGGTCCGCCACGCGCTCGGCGGCACGGCGCCCGCCGGCACCGGTAACGGTCTCAAGCGGCGTCGCGATCATCGCGGTGGGGTCGCTCAGCGCGATGCCGATCCGTTTGGTCCCAAGGTCGATCGCGAGGACTCGCCCCACCCGTCGCCGCCCGTCAGTCCCGGCCGGCGGCGCGGCCCGCGAGCGCCTCCCGGACGACCGCGCCGAGATCGGCGAGCACGGACGCGAGGAGCGCCGGATCCCCCCCGCCGCCCTGCGCGAGCTCGGGACGCCCGCCGCCCCGCGTGCCGAGCCGGCGGTTCAACACCTGCATCACGCGCCGCGCCTCGGCCCCGCGCGCGACCGCCGCGGGCGTCGCCATTACGATGACCTCCATCCGGCCGTTGCCGGTCGAGGCCGCGACGAGGACGCCGGAGTCCAACCGGCCGCGCACGCGGTCACCAAGCGCGCGCAGCGCCTGCGGGTCCGCGTCGGGGACGGCGATGCCGACGACCGTGATCCCGTCCACCTCGGTTGCGTTCTCGAGAATTGCCTCGAGATCGGGGCCGGCCGCGGTCTTCGGCCCCTGCCGCTCGAGACTCTGCACCCGCTCCGCGAGCGCCCGCACGCGGGCCGGCACCTCGTCCGGCGGCACGCGCATCACCTCCGCCGCCTGCCGGAGCGCGGCATCGGTCGCGCGGGCGCGGGCGACCGCCGCGCGGCCCGTCACCGCCTCGACGCGCCGGATCCCGGCGCCGACCGAGCCTTCCGCGGTGATCAGGAACAACCCGATCTCTCCCGTCGTCCGGACGTGGGTGCCGCCGCACAACTCGCGGCTGTAGCCGTCGACGCTCACGACGCGAACTTCCTCCCCGTACTTCTCGCCGAAGAGCGCCGTGGCGCCCGAGGCGACCGCCTCCCGGTACGGCTTCGTCTCGGTAGTCACCGGCAGCGCGGCGAGAATCTGCTCGTTGACGCGCGCCTCGATCTTCGCGCGCTCGTCGGCCGTGAGCGGCCGCACGTGCGCGAAGTCGAAGCGCAGCCGGTCGGGCGCAACGAGCGATCCGGCCTGCCGCGCGTGCTCGCCGAGCACCTCGCGCAGCGCAGCGTGCAGCAGGTGCGTCGCGGTGTGGTTGCGCGTGATGTCCTGCCGGCGCGGCGCGTCGACCGCCAGGCGGACGCGATCGCCCTCGCGCAGTACGCCGGTCCGGACCCGTCCGCGGTGCACGATCAGATCGACCGCCGGCCGCTGCGTGTCTTCTACCTCGACCACACCCGCCGCGGCCGTGATCGTGCCGGTGTCCCCCACCTGCCCTCCGGACTGCGCGTAGAACGGCGTCCGGTCACAGACGACCTCGACCGCCGCGCCCCGCGGCGCCTCCACGACACGCCGGCCGTCGACGAGCAGCGCCGCCACGCGGCCCTCCGCCTCGAGGGTGTCGTACCCCACGAACACCGTCGCGCCGGCGGCGTCCCGCAGCCCGCTGTACTGCGCGCGGTCCGGCCCGGCCTCGAAGTAGTCGCGTCCGGTGCTGCGCGACCGCTCCTTCTGCCGGGCCATCTCCTCGGCGAATCCCGGCTCGTCGATCTCGAGACCGTGCTCCCGGGCGACGTCGCGGGTCAGATCCGGGGGAAAGCCGTAGGTGTCGTACAGACGGAACACATCGGCGCCCGGAATGACCGGCCGCCCCGACCGTTTGACCTCCGCGATCAGGTCGTCCAGCCGGCCGAGCCCCGCCCCCAGCGTCTGATCGAACCGGCGCTCCTCCGCGCCGAGTACGTTCTGCACGAACGCCCGCTGCGCGACGAGCTCGGGATAGGCCGATCCCATCGCCGCGGTCACGGCATCCGCGAGATCACCCAGCACCGGTTTCGCGGCCCCGGCCTGGCGCGCGAAGCGCACTGCGCGCCGGATGATCATGCGGAGCACGTACGCCCGGCCCTCGTTCCCGGGGACAACCCCGTCCGCGGTGAGGAACGTCATCGCCCGGCCGTGGTCGGCGAGGACCCGGTACGGGACCGTATGCGCGGCGCGCTGTTCCGGACTGTGTCCGAGGATATTCTGAATGCGGTCGAGGATGGGCAGAAAGATGTCCGTATCGTAGTTGGTCGGCGCCCGCTGGATCACCGACGCGATCCGCTCGAGTCCCATTCCGGTGTCGACGCCCGGCCGCGGCAGCGGCGTCCGCGTGCCGTCGGGCGCCTGATTGAACTGCATGAAGACGAGGTTCCAGCTCTCCACCCAGCGGCCGCAGTCGTTGTCGAGACGGACGCTGCAGTCCGGACGGCCGCACGTGCACGCCGCGGGGCCCAGGTCGTAGTGCAGCTCGCTTGTGGGACCGCACGGCCCGACGTCGCCCATCATCCAGAAGTTCGTCTTCTCCCCCATCCGCAGGACGCGCTCGGACGGCACCCCGAGTTCGGCCCACGCCGCCGCCGCGTCGTCGTCGTCCGCCAGCACGGTGAGCACGAACCGCTCGGGCGGCAGCGCCAGCGGGCCGGTCACAAACTCCCAGGCGAACCGGATCGCCTCGCGCTTGAAGTAATCGCCGAAGCTGAAGTTGCCGAGCATCTCGAAAAACGTGTGGTGCCGCGGCGAGGGCCCCACGTTCTCGAGGTCGTTGTGTTTGCCGCTGACGCGCATGCATTTCTGCACGGAGGTGGCGCGGCGGTACGGTCGGGTCTCGAGGCTGAGGAACACGTCCTTGAACGGGACCATGCCGGCGTTGACAAAGAGCAGCGTCGGGTCGCCGGCCGGGACGAGCGAGGCGCTCGGCACCCGCGTGTGGCCGCGCTCCTCGAAGTAGCGGAGAAACGCTTCGCGGATCTCGGCCCCGGTCACAGCGTTCCGTCCGCCGGATCGGCGGTCCCGGCGCCGCCGGCGCCTTCCGCCGGCAAGCCCCCTTGGGGGGCGAGCAGGCGCTCGGCCTCGGCCACCGCCCCCTCGATCCCGTCCACAGCCCGATCGATCAGGTCCGCGGTGATGACGAGCGGCGGTTCGATCCGGATCACCTCGGGTTTGTTGAGCGTGTAGAAGGTGATCACGCCGCGGTGCCCGGCCTCCGCGGAGACCAGCAGCGCGTAGTCGCTGTGCGTGAACTCGACCCCGATCATGAGCCCGCGGCCGCGCACGGCGCGCACGATCGCGGGATGGCGCCCCTGCACCCCGCGCAGGCGGTCCATGAACCGCGCCCCGAGCCCGTCCGCGCGGTCGGCGAGGCGCTCTTCCACCAGCACGTCGAGCGTCGCGATCGCCGCCCGGCACGCGAGCGGATTGCCGCCGAACGTCGACGAGTGCAGATACGGATCGCGCCGGAACTCCTCCCACAGCCGCGGGCGCGCGATGAACGCCCCGATGGGGATGACCCCGCCGCCGAGCGCCTTCGCGACGGTCATGATGTCCGGCGTCACGCCCTCGTGCTCGACGTAGAAGAGCCGGCCGGTCCGGCCGAGCCCCGTCTGGATCTCGTCGGCGATCAGCAGCACCCCGCGTCGGTCGCACAGCTCCCGCACCGCCCGGAGGTAGCCGACCGGCGGGACGATCACCCCGGCCTCGCCCTGGATCGGCTCGAGGATCACGGCCGCCGTCTGCGGCCCGACGGCGCGCTCGATCGCCTCGACGTCGCCAAACGGCACGTGCGTGAATCCCGGCACGAGCGGCTCGAACGGCCGGCGGTAGTGCTCCCGGCCGGTCGCGGACAACGCCCCGAAGGTCTTCCCGTGGAACGCGTCGCGCATCGCGACGAAGCCGGGCCTCCCGGTCGCGAGGCGGGCGAGCTTCAGGGCGCCTTCGACGGCCTCCGCGCCGCTGTTGCAGAAGAACGAGTACTGCAGGTCGCCCGGCGTGAGAAGGCCGAGACGTTCCGCGAGCTCCGCCTGCGGCGCGCTCGGCATCGTCCGCACGGACATCGGAATCCGGTCCAACTGCTCGCGCACGGCGGCGAGCACGCGCGGATGACGGTGGCCGATGTTGAAGATCGCGGGGCCGCAGGCGCAGTCGATGTAGGCCCGGCCGTGTGCGTCCCAGACGAAGCAGCCCTCCGCCTCCCACTCCACGGTCTCGGTCCCGCCAAACCGGTACAACCGGGCGAGGCCGGGATTCAGGTACCGCCGGTAGCGCTCGAGAGTTTCGCCGATCAGACGGTCGCGGGCCTCGCCGGCCGGAAGGCCGTGGGATACGGCCGCGGACGGCGCGGTTTCAGGCAGATCCGGCATCAGACGGTCACGCCGGGCGGGACGGCGCCCCGGCGCCCTGGTCCAGCGCGACGCGGGCCCGCTGGACGACCTGGCGCGTTTCCTTGTACTTGATCCGGTCGAGGGCCTCGGGAATGGTCACCCACTCGCAGCGGACGAAGCCCTCCTCTCGCTGGGGGTTCGGTTCCTCGCCGCCCAGGAATTCCATGAGATAGTAGTGGACGGTCTTGTCGTAGTACGTGTCCTCGGCCTTCCAAAAGAACATGTAGTGCTCTTCGCCGAGGTCGGCCACGATGCGAACGTTGCGCAGTCCCGTCTCCTCCGCCACCTCGCGCAGCGCGACGCCGTCCGGCGTCTCGCCGCGCTCGATCGTCCCTTTGGGCAGCATCCACTTGCCGGTCTCGTGCTGGAGGAGCAGGATGCGGACATCGCCGCCGTCCGCCGGCCGGAAAAATACGACCCCGCCCGCGCTGCGGGCGCGCTTCGTTTTGCGGTGCGATTCTCGGGCCATACTCCTCCCAGGACGCCCACGTCGCGCGGCCCGCGTGAGGTGCAGGGCGGCCGGCGGCTGGTGCGCCGGCGGTCGCGCGAGACGGGCGCCCCCAAGAATTCGTTGAACGGCCCGAATTCTTGGCCCGGGTGGCGCCGCGGCGTGGGAGCGGAGCGGGCCCTTAGTGGCGCTTGTTGCGCCGGGCGGCGCGCCGGCGGCGCTTCTGGCTGGGCTTCTCGTAGTGCTCGTGCCGCTTCGCGTCGGTGAGGATGCCGGATCGCTTCACCTGGCGCTTGAATCGCCGGAGCGCGCTGTCAAGCGTCTCGTCCTTGCCGATTCGAACTTCGGTCACCGGTCCACCCCCAGCGCGTCTGCGAGCCAGCGGCGTACGCCACTACGAGCGTCAACGATGGCGCCATTATACATGACGGTGTGCGGGAGGAGCAAATCGCTTACTGCGCGGCCTGCCCGGAGGGAATGCGCGTCACCGTCACGCTGCGGACGACCAGGTTCTCTTTCTTGTCCGCGGCGCCGTTGACGGCGAAGTCCCAGCCCCACGTCTTGCTGAACGAGGCATCGGAAATCCGGATCGTGTACTTCGCCCAGCCGTCGCCCTCGTCCACCCACTGCCACGGCGAGAAGCGGTAGCCGGACATGGAATCGTACATGATATTGAACCCCACGCGCTGCGGACCGCCCGCGCGGTGGGCCTCGACGGTGATGACGTAATCGTAGCGGCCGTCCACAAAGTACGCGTACGAATCGTCGATCGTGAAGTACACGTAGACCGCGTCCTTCATTTGGTCCGTGCGCACCGCGTCGACGCCGTCGACCGTGACCGGCAGCACGCCGCCGGACGGCAGCGTGCGCAGCCGCTGGTTGTACAATCCCCGCTCCACGTTCGCGGTCCCGAGCGTCGCGGAGACGCTGCCGGCGTTCGTGAAGTCCCGCGACGGGTCCCGGGGCACGCGGACCGGCGCCGCGGCGAGGCCCTTGGCCGCCTCATCGAGCACGGACGCGGCGGGGGTGGTGACAAAGACCGGCTCGGGACCGACCTGCACCATCCCGGCCTCGGCGGATTGGACCCGCTGTCCATCCGCGCCGGTCACGACGGCGGCCCCGGTGGTGGCGAGCGGGACCGTGCGCGCCGGGCCGTCCGTCCACAGCACGGCGGTTCGCGTTTGACTGCCCGAAAAGACGAACGCGTACACGCCCGGCCCACGATCAAGCGGTCCGACGAACGACGCATCGCCGACGGCATGCAGCACCGTCACGATCTGGGGCGTCAGGGCCTGCCAAAACTCGCGGGTGACCCCCATCGCCAGGGCGGTCGCGGCGAGCTGCACCGGCTGCGGCCAGTCGGTCCGGGCGCTGAGCCAGATCTCGTGGCGCGCGTCGGCGATCTTGCGGTTCCGCAGCGTCCCGAGCGCCTCGAGCAGCTCGGCGGCGGTGCGTCCGCGCGGATGCACGACCACCGCATCGAAATCGTCGCCGGCCCGGCCGAAGAGCAGCTTCATGAACGGCAGATCGAGGCCGACCGACGTCGAGGCCACCACGAGCGCATTCCGGTCCACCTGACGGATCTCCGCGCGGGCCGCGTGCAGCATGTCGAGATAGTCGCGGGTCGTGCCGCGGAACGTCGCAAACTCGATCGGGGGCTCGACCTGCCAGGCGGCCACCTTGCCTCGATACCGGCCGCCGATCGCTTTGACGAACGCGGACCAATCGGCGATCGACTTGGGCGGCTCGTGGCTCCACACCGGTGCGGCCGCGTCGGGCGTGAGCGCCGCCCACTTCGGGGTGCGTTGAATGGTCACGAGAATGCGCTCGCCCGCCGCCCGCTCCACGGCATCGTCGAGCAGGTTCCAGGCGAATTTTCCGCGCGCCGGCTCGAGGGCGTCCCAGTCCACGGTCAGATGGACCCACCCGGCGCCGACGGTGGAAACCGTCGACGGCTGCAGCCGCGCACCGATGGGGTTGGCGGGCCACGCCAGGTCGACGCCGAACCGGTCGGCGGCCCGAACCGCCTCGGGAACGGCGGCCGGCGCCGCCGGAGCAGATGCCGGGGGCGCGGCGACGGGCGGCGTCCCCTGCGCGAGGACGGGCGTGAGCCCCCCCGCGCCGAACAACATCACAAGCGCCGCGGCCACCAGCGTACGTCCAGGCATACCCCTCTCCCCGCCCCCTTCGAACGTCGTACGTTCACTGTACTATACCCCGATCTAGAGCGCACAGGTCCCACGGGGTGTTCCCGTTCGCGCCTCTCTACCGAAGGAGCGTACTCGTTCGGGTTGGAATATGGAAGGACATGTGGCAGCCGCCCAAAGCGCTGTCGCTCGTCGCCGGCCACGGCGAGGGCGGCAGCGAGCTGAACGCGTTTGATCGGGCCCTCCGCGATGCCGGCGTCGCCGATCTCAACTTCCTTCGGGTCACGAGCATCGTGCCGCCGGGCGCACGCATCATCGAGCTGCCGATCTACCCGGCCGGCATCCTGATGCCGGCCGTCTTCGCGCGGATCGCCAGCACGAGGCCCGGCGACGTCATCACCGCCGCGCTCGGGGTGGGATTGTCGCGCGAGCATCACGGGGTGATCATGGAGTATGCCGGCCATGAGAGCCGCGAGCAGGCCGAAGCGAAGGCGAAGCAGATGGTCGTGGAAGGCTTCGCGATGCGCGGCCTCGCGCTGGATGAAGTGTTCGTCGTCGCCGCGGAACACCGGGTCGAGCGGGCGGGCTCCGCCGTCGCGGTCGCCCTCTTCTGGCCGGAAGCCGCCGGCCTCGAGCGGGCGCCTGGGCCTACGGCGTCGGCCAACGACGCGCCCGGGCGCGAAACGCCGCCCAAGGGTCCGGGAGGGCGCGCTCGATGAAGGGCGCCTGGCTCGTGGACCAGGGCAGCCCCGATATTACGTCCGCGTTTCGCGTCACGCGGCTCGTCCACACCGAGCAGACCCCGTACCAGCATCTCGAGATCTACGACAGCGCGATCTTCGGCCGAATGCTGGTGCTCGACGGCGCGGTGCAGACGACCGAGCGCGAGGAGTTCGTCTACCACGAGATGCTCGCGCATCCCGCGCTCTGCACCCATCCGGCCCCGAAGCGGGTGCTCATCATCGGCGGGGGGGACGGCGGCGCCCTGGAAGAGGCGCTCAAGCATCCGCTCGAAGCGGCGACGCTGGTGGAGATCGACGAGGCCGTCGTGCGGACGAGCCGCGAATACCTCAGCGGCGTGGCGGGGCGCGCCTTCGAGGACTCCCGCGCGAACCTCGTGATCGGCGACGGCATCGCCTACGCCGGCGAGACCTCGGAGCGCTTCGACGTGGTGATGGTGGACTCGACCGATCCGCAGGGCCCCGCGGTCGGCCTGTTCGCCCCGGAGTTCTATGGAACGATCCGGCGCCGGCTCACCCCCGGCGGGCTGCTGGTCGTCCAGTCCGGTTCGGCGATCTATCAGGGCGATCTGATTCGCTCGGTCCGCCGCACGCTGCGCCCGTTCTTCCCCGTGGTCCGAACCTACGTCGCGGCGGTGGTCGAGTATCCGGGCACGCTGTGGTCGTTCACGGTCGGTTCGCTGGGACCGGACCCCCTCGCGGTTACGGCGGAGACGATCGCGAAACGCACCGAGGGGTTCAGGCTGCGCTACTACACGCCGGTGGTGCACCGGGCCGCGTTCGACGCGCCGCCGTTCTTGCGGGAGGCGACAGAGTCGGACACGTGAGCGCCGGCCGGTGAGCTTTCTCGGCGCGAGGCCGCCGGGCGCGGTGCCGCCCGGCGGCCTCGCGCTCTACGGCATCCCCTATGACGCGACCGCCTCGTTCCGGCGCGGCAGCCGCTTCGGACCCGACGGCATCCGCTGGGCCTCCGACAGTATCGAGACGTACAGCCCGGTCCTCGATCGGGATCTCGCCGGCGTGTCCTTCGTCGACGGTGGCAACCTCGCCGTCGACGGCCTCGAGCCGGAGGCGATGGTGCGGGCGGTTCGCCGGCAGCTGCCGCCCTGCGTGCCGTTCGTGCTCGGCGGCGAGCACACGGTGACGCTCGGCGCGGTGCAGGCGCTGACGCCGCGGCACCCCGATCTCGCCGTGATCCAGTGGGACGCCCACACCGATCTGCGGGACGAATACGAGGGCCGCCGGGTCGCGCACGCCACCGTCATGCGCCGGTTGCTCGACGGCGGCGTGCCGGTCGCGCAGTTCGGCATCCGCGCCGGCACGCGCGATGAGTTCGAGCTGGCCCGCGCGCGCTGTCTCGCCTGCGATCGGGATGTGGCGGTGCCGCGAGAGGTCCTCGATCGGCTCGCCGGCCGGCCCCTCTACCTCACGGTCGACATCGACGTGCTGGATCCGGCCGAGGCGCCGGGCACCGGGAACCCGGAACCGATGGGCGCGCACTACCGCGAGCTGCTCGACGCGCTGCGAAGCCTCGCGTCGCACCGCGTCGTCGGGATGGACGTGGTTGAAGTCGCCCCGCCCTGTGATCCGAGCGGGCGCACCGCCGTTCTCGCGGCGTCCCTGGTCCGGGAGATGATTCTGCTGTTCGCACCGGTCGCCGGCGGCACCGCCTAACCGGATAGTCTCACCCGCCCAACTGTGAGCCTTCCGGTTGTTCGGTATTGACTACGAACATATGTTCGCTATCATGAGTTCACCATGCTGCCTGAGCGCCAGATCTCCGAGATCACGGTCAAGTCGGTGCTGAACCCCGTCAAAGGAATGCCCTTCCGATGGTCGATCAATCCCTACCGGGGCTGTTCCCACGGGTGCGTCTTCTGCCAAGCGGGAGACACGCCGATTCTGATGGCAGATGGCACGACGAGACCACTCGAGATACTCCGTGCAGGCGATGAAGTCATCGGGACGGTCCGACGTTCGCGGTACCGTTACTACACCGCGACACCCGTATTGGCGTGTTGGAACACCGAGAAGCCGGCCTTTCGGGTCATCCTCGAAGACGGAACAGCGCTCGTTGCCAGCGGCGATCATCGTTTCCTGAGCGACAGGGGCTGGAAGTTCGTGACCGGCACTGAACACGGCGCCATGAGACGTCCACACCTAACTTTGAACAACACACTGATCGGAACCGGCGCCTTCGCCCCGCCTCCAACTAAGAACGACGACTACGAACGTGGCTACCTGTGCGGCATGATACGAGGCGACGGGTTGCTCGCATTCTACCAGTATGATCGGCCCGGGCGGGCTCACGGCAATCAATGGCAATTCCGGCTTGCGCTGACGGATGGCGAGGCCCTCAGCCGATCGCGCGAGTACCTGACGCATTTCGCGGTGCCCACACAAGTCTTCAGCTTCCAGCAGGCCAGCGGAGCCTGGCGAGCCGCGAACGCGATTCGCACCCATGCACGCCGCGACGTGGAGGCTGTACAGAGAATCATCGTGTGGCCCGCCGAGCCATCTCCAGAGTGGTGCCAAGGATTCCTGGCCGGGATCTTCGACGCCGAAGGTAGCTGGTCTCAAGGTATCTTGCGTATTTCAAACACCGACCCGAGAATCATCGACTGCATCGTTCATTGCCTGCAGCGGTTTCGTTTTGCCTTTGCGGTCGAGCACCGGACTCCGAATCAAGTGAAACCGATCACCTGTGTTCGGCTGCTTGGGGGTCTCCGCGAGCACCTACGTTTTTTCCACTCCTTCGACCCTGTCATTACAAGGAAGCGCAATTTCACCGGCCGCGCGGTGAAGAATAAGCGCCTCGCCATCGTCTCGATTGAGCCGGTCGGCGTTCGCCGGCTCCACGACATTAGTACCGGCACGGGAGACTTCATTGCCAACGGCATCGTCAGCCACAATTGCTACGCCCGGCGGACCCACTGGTTTCTCGAAGAGGACGGCGTGCAGGAATGGTCCTCCAAGATCTTCGTGAAGGCCAACGCTCCGGACGTGCTGCGCACCGAACTGCGGCGGCGTACGTGGAAACGTGACGAAGTCGCGCTGGGGACGGCCACGGATCCATACCAGGCAATCGAGCGCAAGTACAAAGTGACTCGCCGCATTCTCGAGGCGCTCTGTGAGTCACGCACGCCGGTCAGCATCGTGACGCGTTCTCCCATGATCCTTCGGGATCTTGACGTGCTGACCGAACTCTCCCGCCGCGCCGCGGTGACGGTGTGCGTGAGCATCGTGACAACCGACCCGCGCATGGCGCGCGAAATCGAGCCGACCGTGGCGCTCCCGGCACAGCGGCTTCGAACGGTGCGGCGTTTGTCGGACGCGGGCATCCGTGCCGGGGTGATCCTCGCGCCCATCCTGCCGGGCCTGACCGACGATCCGGCGAATCTCGACGCGGTCATGCAGGCCGCCCGCGACCACGGCGCCCACTTCGTGAGCCATAACGTGCTCCATCTCGGGGAAGTGACACGCGACGCGTTCTTTCAGTTCTTGAAAGAACGGTATCCGGCACTTATTCCACGCTATCTACGCATGTATCGCGGCAAGTATGCGCCGGACGCGTACCGGGCGGACGTCGGCGAGATCGTGGACGCATCCAAGAGACAGCACGGCATCCAGGCCCGCCGGCACCTCGCGCCGCCGGCGGAGCCGGCCCAACTGCCGCTGTTTGCGGGTTAAGCGACGTCGCGACGGCTACCGCGGGACCGCGTCCATCGGACAGCGGCACGGCGAGGCTTCGCATCGCGGACAACCGGCGGCATAACGGGCGGCGGCCTGGTCGAGATCCACGTCGCACAGCACCGCCACGCTCAAGGTCCAGGCGAGGACGTCGGAGAGTTCGGACGCAAGCGCGGCATGGTCTCCACTGCGAATGTCCTTGGCAACTTCCCCGATCTCCTCGACGAGACGCCGGAAGGTCCCGTCGATGCCGCGCGTCCGATCCCTATCGCTGAACGTCGCGGCGATCTGAGCCTGCAGCGCGCCGAGGTCCATCTTCCGGCCCGTCAGTCGTCCTCGTCGTCTTGATCGTCTCTATCGTCCTTGTCGTCTTTGTCTCTATCCTTATCGTCCTCGTCCTTGGCTTTGATCTTGCGCTCCATGATGACCGCCTTCGCCGTCGTGCCGGCGACCTTAAAACCGTCCTTGGCGGCTCGATTCAACTCGCCTTCGGCCGACTCGGCACGATCCTCAATCCGGATCACACGGTACTCCACGCCCTTGCCCTTCTTGGCCATCGCGCCCTCCTCTCGCCGCCGGTGAGGCGGCGCCCGTCATTGCCGCGCTTCCAGTATACCGGGCGGGTGAGACGAAGCTAGCGGACGGCGACGACGCGGGCGGCGAGACCGACAGGGATCTTCCCGGCGAGGATCGGAAGGCCGTACACGGTCACGGGACGCCCCGCGGCAAGCTGCGTGATCCACAGCCGCGACGCGCCGCTGACGAAGTAGGTCTGAACGGAGGTGCACACCATCGTGCCGCCGACGATGAGGCCGCCGACGTCCCCGCGCACCGCCTCGATCGGTCCCGAAATCTGCGCCGCCTGCGAGGCGAGAAATTCGACGGACACGTGCGCGGCGACGACACTGCCGTCGGAGTTGACGGGGCCGTCGACCTGCACGAGGTCGAACGGCGCCAACGCCGACGCGGCGACGAGACCGTCGGCCCGCATCTGGGTGGCCGCGGTCAGCAGCACGGCATGCCGCGTCCCGGTGTCGGTTACGATATCCAGCGTCGATCCCGATCGCGCCGTCACCACGCCGGCCATCCCCCCCGCCGGGCCGGACGCGGGCGCCGTGGGTCTCGCGGCCTGAGCGGTTGTCGCGACGACCAGAGACAACGCCATGATCGCCTCATCCGGACTCATCACGCCCCAGACTGCGACGCGGTCGCCCCGGCGCAGCGCGTCCCACCGGATCGGCCGCGCCGCGCTGTCCGCCACGACCGTCTGGGGCAGCAGGCGAACCAGGTGCGTGCCGGAGAGAGAGCGGCTTCGCCACGCGGTCCCGCCTTCGAAGACGTCCACTCTGCCCGGACTCCCGATCGCGACCGAGACGAGGCCGGCGGACGGCACGACGGACACGAGCGTGCCGCCGGCGGTGATCCGTGCCCAGCCCTGGGCCAGTAGGGCGGGCCCCGCGGCGGCCGCCCGCGCACCCGGCGCGCGGACGAGTGACGGCGCCGCGCCGCCCGCAAGCGCGCAGACGGCGGCGACCGTGACCACCCAGCCGGCAATCCGGCAGGACGCGACGGCGTGAGACATCGCTAGGGTGTGGGGAGACCCGCCGGTGGGCCGGATGGAGCGGACGCCGGAAGCGCGGGCGTCATCGACGCGGTGTCCACGGCGCGGCGGACGGCCGCGCGGAGCGCGTCGGGCCGCATCTTCAGCTGCGTCGCGAGATCGGTGACGGACAGGCTGCCGTGCACGAAGCGCACGGTGGTATCGATGCCGGTCCCGAGCGCGTGAGAGATGGCGAACGCCTTCGCGATCTCGGGGAACGTCAGGCCCTCGCTGCGCAGGCGGCGGACGGTCGCCGGATCCGCCTCCGTGCGGCGGGAGACGTCCGCCACCAGCACCTGCTCGCGGCCGGCGATCAACTGCCCGGCCACGAGCATCAGCGTCTCCGACGGCGCGGTGCCCACGGCCGTGATGCGCAGTCCCCGCTGCTCCCAGATCAGCACGCGGAAGTAGCCGAGGTCGATGAACCGGCCGGGCTGCGACTGGACGCGCACCGGCAGTCCGGTCGTGGGCCAGCCGATCGAGCCGGCCGGCGCTTCGAAAAACGAGATGATGTTGCCGCCGTCGCTGTAGCGCAGATAGGCGGAGACCAGGCTCCCGAACCGGCTGACCGCGCCGCCGCGGAACGTGTAACCCTCGGGCAGCGCCGGCGGGACGAGCACCGGGAAGCCCACCTGCCGCTGCAGTTGAGCGGGGTTCTGCGTGCCGCCCGCCACGGTCTGGAGCGAGACGACGCGTGTTCCGGCGGGAGGCCGGTAGCGGAAGTACGCCTCCGGCAGATTCAGGCTGAAGCTGATGCGCGAAAAGTACGTGGTCAGAACGAGGCCGCGCGAGGCGTCCCGGTCCTCCGCGCGCAGGACCGTCCCGGTCAGCCGGTCCACCCACAACTGGCGCTGCACGCCTGTGCCGTGCGGTGTGAGCGACAGCACGTAGGCCTGCCGGCCGATGACCTCGTCGGTGCCGAGCAGCACGATGTCGTAGTTGCGCGTCAGCAGCGTCAGGCCGGCCGCCGCGCCGCCATCTTGAATGCTGTGGTCCTCGAAGAGCATATTCAAGGCCGGCTCGTAGTGCCGGGCAGTGGTGCCGTCGTCGACGATCACCCGCCCCGCGACGTCCTCCGGCGACAGGTATTCGAGCCGCAGCAGGTTCGGCCGCTTGTGCGACTCCGCGACGGTCACCGTCTCCATCCGGCCGTTGCGGAGCGCCGTGATGATCTTCGTGCCTTCGTAATCGATGAGCCGCGGCGCCTCGAGCGCCATCTTGAGGATGGCGCGCGGCGTCGGCGGCACCGCGGCCGCCTGTGTCGGCGGCGCGGGCGGGACGAACGGCGCCCCGATCGCGGCGCCCGCGACCAGCAGCACGAGCGCCGCCGTCATCGCCTTGGCCGCGACGCGCATCACCGGACTATGTCTCCGACGGGACGCGGGGTCTCCCCGGCGAGCACCAGTTCCGCGTCGCCGGCGACGAGGCCCACGTACGCGCGATCCACGAGCGGCGCGGTGCCCATCTGCATCGCGTGATCGTGGACGTACAGGTCGACGCCGATCTCGGTCGCATGGAGCCTGTCCACCGTGCCCTTCACGAGGGGCAGCACCGCGAGCGCGAGCGCGACGAGCACCCCGGCCAGGACCAGGCCCGGCCGGCGGCCGGCGATGCCGGGCCACGGGAGGCGGACGACGGAGTCCCACGCAGCGCGCATCCGCCCGGCCCATCCGCCGGATGCGCCTTCTGCCGTCGCCGGACGCATCATCGGCCGGCGAATGGCCGCCCAGAACGCCGCCGGCGGCTCGGCCGGCGGCAGACCGGCGAGCAGATCCCGCGCCACGCGGAGGTTCTCGTACGCATCGCGGCAGGCGGCGCAGTCCAGCAGGTGCTCCTGCACCGCGCGGGTCTCGGCGGCCGTCAACTCCGAATCCACGTAGGCCGACAGCAGGCGGCCGGCGCGATGGTGGTTCACGGCTGCCACCCCCGGCGCCGCGCCTCGACGTACGGACGCAGCCGTACCTGGAGAACCTGGCGGGCCCGGTGGAGCCGCGATTTCACGGTTCCAAGCGGAACGCGCAGAATCGCGGCGATCTCTTCGTAGGCAAATCCTTCGATATCGCTCAGCACCACAACCATCCGCAGATCCGGGCTGAGCACACCGAGGGCCTGTTGGATCGCGCCGTCGATGTGCTCGCGTTCGAACACGGCCTCCGGGTTGGCCGCGACGTCCGGAAACTCCCGGGTTAACTCGCCGCGCAGCGTGTCGATCGGCGCGTCGAGGGACTCGACGCGCGCCTTCGGCCGCCGGCGCAGCAGATCGATATACAGGTTGCTGACGATGCGATACAGCCAGCTCTCGAGCGGCGCCCCCGGCTGGACCCGCCGCAGCGCCCGGTAGACCCGGAGGAACGCCTCCTGGGACAGATCGCGGGCGTCGGCTTGGTTGCCGGTCATCCGGTACGCGATGTTGTAGACGTGCCGGGCGTAGCGCTGGACGATGCCGTCGTAGCGCGCCAGTTCTTCCGCCGTGTAGGCCGGCGCCTTCACGGCCTCAGGCGGCGGCGCCATAAGTGCCACGGCGGCGGCAACGTCGCTCATCACCCGGTGTAACGAGCAAACGGGCCAGAAAGTTTCGGTCGCGCCTACCGGGCGACGACGTTGACCAGCTTGCCGGGGACGACGATGACATCCTGAACGGCCTTGCCGTCGGTAAACTTGCGGACGCGCTCGCTCTCCAGCGCCACGTCCCTGAGGCGCGCCTCGTCGATGCCGGCCGGAACGCTGATGCGGTCGCGCACACGGCCGTTGACCTGCAGGACCACGGTCACGGTCTCTTCGCGGATCGCCGCGGCGTCCCACGTCGGCCAGGACTGCCGGTGCACGCTGTAGGCGCCGCCGAGCCTTGCCCACAGCTCCTCGGCGACGTGCGGTGTGAGCGGCGCGAGCATCAGCACGAGCGTCCGCAGCGCGTCTTTCCATTCCGCGGTCGCCGGTCCGCCTTCGGCCCGCAGCTCGGCCAGCCGGTTCATGTAGGTCATCAGCGCCGCGACCGCGGTGTTGAAGCGGAACGCCTCGAGGTCGTCCGTCACGCGCTTGAGCGCCTGGTGCGTCGCGCGCCGGACCTGCCCCGCGAGGGAGGACGGGTCCGCGGCGCCGCCGTCGCCGGCAGCGCGCTCACGGCCGCCCGCCGACACCGCATCGGCGCCGGACGACGTCTCCAGCACGAGATGCCATACACGCTGCAGGAAGCGGTGCACGCCCTCGATGCCGCGGGGATTCCAGGGGCCGCCCCCGTCCCACGGTCCGATGAACATCAGGTACACCCGCACCGTGTCGGCGCCCATCGTGCCCACGTAGTCGTCGGGGTTCACGACGTTGCCGCGCGACTTGCTCATCCGGTTCCCGTCGGGCCCGAGGATGATGCCCTGGTTGAACAGCCGCAGCATCGGCTCGTCGAGGGTGGTGAGCCCGAGGTCCCGCATCGCCTTCGTGAAAAACCGCGTGTACATGAGGTGCAGCACGGCGTGCTCGATGCCGCCGGTGTACTGATCGACCGGCAGCCAGCGGCGGCCGGCCTCCGGGTCGTACGGCTGCGCGGCATCGTGCGGGCTCAAGAACCGGTACTGGTACCAGGACGAGTCGACGAAGGTGTCCATCGTGTCGATCTCGCGCTCGGCCGGTCCCCCGCATTTCGGGCACGTGGTCTTGCGAAACTTCTCGTGGTATTTGAGCGGCGACTCGCCGGTCGGCAGAAACTCCGCGTCCTCGGGAAGGCGCACCGGCAGATCCTCATAGGGCACCGGTACCGCGCCGCAGGACGGACAGTACACGATCGGGATCGGCGTGCCCCAGTAGCGCTGCCGGCTGATCAGCCAGTCGCGCAGCCGGTACGTCACCGCGGCGCGCCCGCGCCCCGCCCGGTCGAGCGCTTCCGTGACCCGCCGGCGGCCCTCCGCGCTCGACGTGCCGTCGAAGGGGCCGGAGTTCACCATCGTCCCCTCTCCGATGTAGGCCTCTGCGAGCGGCTTGCCGTCCCAGTCCGGCGGCGCGATGACGGTCGGAATCGGCAGCCGGTATTTCTTCGCGAACTCCCAGTCGCGGGTGTCGTGCGCCGGCACCGCGTGAATCGCGCCGGTGCCGTACGACAGCAGCACGTAGTCGCCGATGTAGATCGGGATCCGCGCGTTCGTCAGCGGGTGGCGCGCGTAGGCGCCGATGAACACGCCGGTCTTCTCCCGGTCCTCGGCAAGGCGCTCGATCTCGGTCTGCCGCCGCGCACGGTGCACGTAGGCCGTGACCTCCGCGCGGTGCTCCGGGGTCGTCAGCTTCTCGACAAGCGGATGCTCCGGCGCCAGCACGAGGAACGTCGCCCCGAAGAGCGTATCCGGCCGCGTCGTGAACACCGTGATCGGATCGCCCTGCTCGCTCATGTAGACGATCTCGGCGCCGTCGCTGCGGCCGATCCAGTTTCGCTGCAGCGTCTCGACGCGCTCCGGCCACTCCATCTTGCTGAAATCCAAGAGCTCGTCGGCGTAGCGCGTGATCCGGAAGAACCACTGCTCGAGGTCCTTCTTGATCACCGGCGTACCGCACCGCTCGCAGACGCGCTCGGCCCCGACGACCTGTTCGCGCGCCAGCGTCGTGTTGCAGTGCGGACACCAGTCGACCGGCGCCATCGCGCGGTAGGCGAGCCCGGCCTCGTAGAACTTCAGGAAAAACCACTGGTTCCAGACGTAGTACTCCGGAAGGCACGTGACGATCTCGCGCGACCAGTCGAACATCGCGCCCATCGAGCGCAGTTGTCCGCGCATCCGCTCGATGTTCGCGATCGTCCACTTGTAGGGGTGGATGCCGTGGCTGATCGCGGCGTTCTCGGCCGGCAGGCCGAAGGCGTCGAAGCCCATCGGGAAGAGGACGTTGTGCCCCCGCATGCGCTGGAAGCGCGCCTTGGCGTCGGACGGGGTCATCGCGTACCAGTGCCCGATGTGGAGGTCGCCGCTCGGATACGGGTACATCGTCACGAAATAGTACTTGGGCCGCGAGGCATCGTCGCGGACGCGGTACAGCCCGTCCGCCTCCCAGCGGGCCTGCCACGTGGCTTCTATGGTTTTCGGATCGTAGGGGTCAGTCATGGTCGGGCCACAGCGCCGCCGGGGCCCCGCATCATCTTACCTGAAAACCCCCCGAAGAGGTAGGGCTCCGGCGTCCGGACCTCACATGACGGACCGCATGTCGTGGCCGAGATACCCCGTCAGCGCCACGGCCAGCGCTCCCACGACCGAGAGAGCGATCGCCCACGCCGGCATGTGGTTGCCCGTCCGCCACCGCCACAGAAAGAGGCCAAGAAACAGCGCCGTCGTGCAGTACGCGACGACGCTGTGCCTCAGATGGCGCTGCTCCAGGCCGGTCCCCACGCCCTGCGCTTCGAGATTCAGGAGGTCCAGCCAGCCCATCGCGATGGCCACGAAGGCGGCGGCCAGGCCGATGCCCGTCAACCAGTACGCCGACTCGCGGAACAGCGCGCGATCGGGCCGCCGCAGATGCAGTACGTCGAAAAACGCCGCGGTCAACCACAACGCGATCGGAAAATGTACGACGAGGGGGTGGATCAGCACGCCGGCCGATCCACCCCTCGCGACGATCGCACGCGATCCAGGCTACTGCCCGAGGTCGTTCGAGGCCTTGGTGAGGTATTCCGCGACGACCTTCGCCCAGGGCTGCGCCTGCGTCACGTCGGTCATGTCCCGCGCCTGCTTGCACAGACTCAGCGCGATGTTCGCGTCATCCCACGCAGCCTTTGCACCGGGCACGTTGGCCGCGACGGCCGCCTTGAGATCCGGCAGGATCCCGTGGCCCTGGCCGCTGCACGGATACCCGACCGCCTGGACGTAGTCCGCGCCGGACGGCCCCTCCAAGCAGTTGATGGTATGCTGCACATGCAGCTTGGTCGCGGAGATCGCGCCCTTCTGCGCGAGCTCCCCGGCGTGGAACGTCGCCGTCTTGAGCTGCGTCTTGATGGAGCCGACCATGTCCATCCCCATCATCGCGCCGTTCGACGGCAGTGTCACGAGAGCCACGAAACACACAACGAGCGCCGCGCTCCCCCAACCTCTCACATTTTCGCCCCCTTTAGGCGGTTCCAAGGTCGCCGGCCCCTTCCGGAACCGGCGCGTTCCAAGTCATCATCGGGATGAATTGTAACGGTAATATGGCGTTGGACCGGCTATTCCTCTTCAAAGAGGCGTTCGCCGCGGTGCAGGCGCCGCGCGATCTCGAAGGTCTGCCCCTGCGCGCGGACCGTGGGGGCGTGGGCGGCGAGATAGCGGACGGCGGCGACGAGCACGTGCGTCCCCGCCTTCGTCCCCCGCCGGCCGGCGTACTGGCGGAAGGCGGCCTCCAGCATCTGTATAGTATGGAAGTTTCTGTCTTCCCGGACGAGCAGGCGGCCGAGGGCGGCGAGCAGCGGGGCCACGTCACCCGGACGGCCGAGGAACGCCGTCACAAGGCGCGCGGCCGGCGTGACCTGCTGCTGGCGGTCGAGCGTGGCGGCAAGCTCGCCGAGCATGTCGGGCCCGGCCTCGGGATCGGGGTCGGGAAGCCGCGCCGGAGGCACGTTCAGAAACCGGTCCAGATAGACGCTCATCGCCGCGTCGAAGACCCCGCGGAGCAGCAGCGCCGATCCACTGCGCCGGAGCCCCTGCTGCACCGCGTTCGCGAACGTGAAGGTGTGCAGGGCGGTGTCCCAGTCCCCGAATTCGTTGGACTGCGGAAAGCGCGCGATGCGCAGCGCGGCGGCGTACGTGACCGCGCCGGCCACGTCGGCGGGCGCGGCGCCCCGCCGCAGCGCCTCGAGCAGCGCGTCCGCGATCGCCTGAGGGTTCTCGCCGAGCAGCACGGGCACGAGTGGGCCGGGGTCGAGCGCGCGGCCGCGCCCGCGCCCCGTCTCGAGCGCCTCCGGCAGTGAGCGGGCCGCCGCCTCGACGATCGCGACAAGATCGACGGGGTGACGCCACTCGTTCGACTCCTCCATCCGGTCGGCCGTCGCGTACGCCGTCGCGAGGCTCGCAAGCGCCGCTTCGGCGTGCGTCCAACCCGCGATGTCGAGCGCTTCGAACGCCTTGTTCGTGAAATCGAGCACGTGGCCGATCTCGATGAACCGATGGTCCGTCGCCGCGGCGAACAGCATGCCGGCGAGGGAGGCGGCGTCCGCTCCGGCGCGCACGGCGGAGACGATGCAGCGCTCCGCGCCCTCGGCGTCGCGCACGTCGACGAAACGCCGGAACCACTCGGTGAGCCGGCCGATGTCCGCCGCGGCGTCGGGGAGCGGCGCCAGCACAAACCGGGGCGCAGCGCCGCCGGTGTCGCGCGCGACCGCGCTCAGGCCTTGATAGAGTGCCCACGGCCGGTCCGCCTCGTCCAGGTACGGCACCAAATTCGCGTAGCACGTCAGCATCGTCAGGCCCTGCCCCCAGCCCGCGGCCCGGTACCGGGTCCCGAACTCGAGTCCGATCCGCACCGCCTCGACGGCGCCAGCGCCGTCGGCGCCGAGCACCAGCGCGGCCTTGGCGATCACGAGCGGGATATCGCGCTCGAGTCCGTCGCGAAGCCGCCGGCGGTGGTGCGCGCGCGGATCGCCGCGCGGCGCGAGGTCCACGTAGACGTCGCCGTCGCGCACGTCGACCGGGTATGCCCGGACGTCGTCGGCGAACTGGTCGAACGTGCCGCCGCCGGCGAGGTCGAAGCGCGCGTGGTGCCAGTGACAGGTGAGGATCCCGTCGGCGACGCTGCCGCGGTCGAGCGGGAACCCCATGTGGGGACAGCGGTTATCCACCGCGTAGAGGCGTCCGTCCGACACGAACAGCGCGACCGCATGGCCGTCCACGTGCACGGCGAGACGGCCCGCCTGGTGCACCTCGGCGGCCCGCGCCGCCCGCATCCACCGTGGTCCCGACGTTTCCATCTCGTCCCTCCCCGCGCCGATTAGTCCGACTCGCCGTATTCGACCGCGGGCTCCTCGATCGCCGGGGCGAGGCCCCGCGTGGAGAGTGCCGCGACGGCCAGCACCGCTCCGGCCGCCACAAACACCGGCCGAATGGTTGCCGCCGCCGCGAACAGCCCGCCGGCGATCGGCCCCACGAGGTTGCCGATCATGATCGCGCTGCTCGTGAGCCCCATGATCCCGCCGAGCCGCTCAGGCGGCGTACGCCGTGCCACGATCGCGTAGAGCGGCGGCATGAGGCCGCCGACCGCCAACCCGAGCGCCGCGCGGAGAATGAACAGCGCGACGGGCCCCCGCACCGCGGCCTGCGCGATGTAGGTCACGCACGCACCCCACAGCACCATCGTGAGGACGCGCCCCTCGCCGAGGCGGTCGGACACTCTGCCCCACATCGCCGCGCCGAGCATCGACGCGAACCCCGTCACAGAAAAGAGTACCCCGGCGACGGTGGCGACCCGCGGCGCGGGCACGCCGAGCGTCTGCACGAACACGGGAAAGATCGGCTCGACGGCCATCACCGCGAGATTGCTGGTGCAGAGAAGCAGGCCGACCGTCCGCAGTACCGGCGAGCCGAAAAAATAGGCGAGGTTGTCGCGAACGCCGGGTCCGCCCTCGCGGGCGCGCCCGCCCGTCGATTCGCGCGTCGCGACCAGGACGACCGCGGCGCCGGCCCAGCATGAGAGCCCGGTAAACACGAACACCCACCGGTAGCCGATTTCGTCGGCGAGCGCGCCGCCGATCAGCGGGCCGATGATGCCGCCCGCCGTCAGCGAGCTTTGGAGGATGCCCATCGCCGTCCCGAGCCGGTCGCGAGGAATCGACGACGAGACGAGCGCATTGGTCGCGGCGACAAACCCGCTCACGGCGCCCTGGACCATGCGCAGGGCCAGCAACTGCCACACCGCGCCGACGGTCGCGGCCAGCATGTTCGTCAGGCCGATGCCCGCGAGCGCGCGCAGCACCATGATCTTGCGGCCGTAGCGGTCCCCGAGCACGCCCCACAGCGGCGCGATGAGCGTCTGCGCCAGGAACGGCGCCGCGAACAGAATTCCGCTCAACCGTTCGACGTCGTCGAGGCGGTGCACGCCGAGCGTGCCGATGTAGAGCGGCATGAACGGCACCACGAGGGTGAGACCGACCATCGTGATGAACTGGGCGGCCCACAGCGCGTACAGATTTTTTTGCCACTGCGCCATCGTGTTCGCCTCTACACCGCGCGCGCCGCGGCCTGTAATGACACGGCCGCCCGGCGGGAAGGTCTCGACCTCCGGCCGCAAGAATCTGTGCGGGCACCCACCACGCACGGCACGGAGGCCTGGATGCCCCAACCGCTCGGACCCGACGCGCTAGCGAAACTTCGCACGTACACGACCCCAACGCTTTCCAACGCGATCGAGACGTTCAACGTCCGGCCGAAGAACGCCGGGTTTACGACGGGACGGGTGCGCTGTCTCTTTCCCGACCTCGGGCCCATGGTTGGATACGCCGTCACCGCGACCTGCCGTGCCGGGACGGCCCCGCCCCCCGACGCCACCGCGCGCCGGGCGGCGTTGTGGCGGGCGATCGAGACGGTGCCGGCGCCGCGGGTCGTCGTGATCCAAGACCTGGATGATCCGCCGGGTATCGGCGCGTTTTGGGGCGAGGTGCAAAGTACGATCCATCATGCGCTGGGTTGTGTGGGTACGGTCACGAACGGCGGCGTCCGCGATCTCGACGAGGTGCGCGCGCTCGGCTTTCACTTTTTCGCCGGAAGCGTCGTGGTCTCCCGCGCCTACGTGCACCTGGTCGGCGTCGGCGATCCGGTCGAGGTCGACGGCCTGCCGGTGCGGCCCGGCGATCTGCTGCACGCGGATCAGCACGGCGTCGTGTCGATTCCCCACGAGATCGCCGGGCGGCTCGACGACGCCGTCGAGCGGGTGAACCGGTCGGAGCAGGAGATCCTGGCGTACTGCCGCCGACCCGACTTCACCCGGGAAGGCCTCGAAGCGATCTACCTGAAGCGGAGATAGCGGCATGCTCGCCAAGGTCGCGATGTTCGAGATGCTGCGCGCGCGCGGGGTCCGCCACGTCTTCGGCAATCCCGGCACGACCGAGCTCAACTTCATGGAGATGTTCGCGGACTATCCCGACATCCAGTACGTGCTGGCGCTGCAGGACGCGATTCCGGTCGGGATGGCGTACGGCTATGCGCAGGCGACCGGCCGGCCCGCCTTCGTGAACTTACATATCACCCCCGGGCTCGCCAACGGACTCGGCAACATCTTCAACGCCTATCGCGCGAAGGTGCCGCTCGTCGTCACCGCGGGCCAGGTGGACACCCGGATGATCCTGCAAGAGCCGGCGCTGTGGAGCGATCTCGCGCGGCTGGCGTCCCCCTACACCAAATGGTCGTATGAGGCGCGCGCGCCCGAGGACGTGCCGCCCGCGCTGGCGCGCGCGTTCAAGACGGCGGCCGCGGCGCCGGCCGGCCCCGTGTTTCTCGGGCTGCCGATGAACTGCCTCGACGGCGAAGTCCCCGGCCCCGCGCCGTGGTTCGACGTCGATGCGGAGACCCGGCCGGCGCCCGCCGTGATCGACCGGATCGCCGCCGCGCTCGCAGACGCGCGCGATCCCGTGCTGCTCGTTGGGGGCGGCGCGGCGACGCCGCGGGCCCGCGAGGCGCTGGTCCGGATCGCGGAAGCGACCGGCGCGCGCGTGTACGGCGAGCGCCTTCCCACCCGGTCCGCGTTCCCGACCGACCACCCGCAGTACCTCGGCATGGCCGGCTTGGCCCTGCCGGAGCTTCAGGCCGAGCTCGGCGGCGCGGACGTGGTGGTGCTCGCGGGCGCGCGGAAGTTCGCGGGCCTCTTGTACACGCCGCCGGTCAATCTCGCGGCGCGGACGACCGTCGTGCACATCGACCCCGACCCCTGGGAGATCGGCAAGAACATCGTCCCCACGATCGGCGCCGTCGGGGATGTGAGCGCCACCCTCTCGGAGATCGCGGACCGCCTCGCCGAGCGCCTCGGCGGGGCGCCGCCGCGGGCCGCCGAGCAGCGCCGCGCGGCGGTCGCCAAGGAGCGCGCGCAGCGGGAGGAACGCTGGCGCCAGGCCGCGGCGCTTCCGAGGCCGGGCGAGCGGATGTCGGCGGCCTGCGCTTACCGGATTCTCGGCGAGGCGATGGACGACCGGACGACCATCGTCGATGAGGCGGTGACGGCCGCGCGGATCGCGGACCGCTATCTGCCGCTGCGGACCGAGCAATCGTATCTCGGCATCGCCGCGGGCTCGCTCGGGCTCGGCCTCCCCGCCGCGCTCGGAGCGCAGATGGCGTGGCCCGACCGCCGGGTGATTTGCACGATCGGCGACGGATCGCTGATGTACACGGTCCAGGCGCTGTGGACCGCGGCGCGGTACCACATCCCGGTAACCGTGTTGGTCGTCGACAACCGGGCCTACGAGGTGCTCAAGTCCGGGATGAGATCGTACAAGGGCGGGAACGTGCGGCCGGACCGTCTCGTGGGAATGGATCTCGATCAGCCGCCGATCGACATTCCCGCGGTGTCCCGCGGCTTCGGGGTGGCGGCGCAGGTCGTGAACGACCCGGCCGAGCTGCGCGCGGCGCTCGCGGAGCGCTCGCCCGAGCCGCGCCTCATCGACGTGATGGTGCGCGAGGGGATCTAGTCCGTCAGGCCCGGGCGGGCCGTCGTCCAGAACAGCGGATTGACCCAGTGCCCGTCCGCGTACAACCCCCAGTGCAGGCTCGGTCCCGTCACGAGGCCCGTCGCACCGATGCGGCCGATGAGGTCGCCCGGTGCCACGCGTTCGCCTTCATGGACGGCGAACGATGAGAGGTGCAGGTACTCGGTCAGCACGCCCTGTCCGTGGTCCAACACGATCGTGTTGCCGCCGAGCGGCAACGCCCGCGCGAGGGCCACGAGGGCGCCACTCGGCGCCGTGACCGGTACGCCGGCCGGCACGTCAAAGTCCACGCCCTGGTGCCACCATTCCCGGCGGCCGTTATAGAAGCCCTGGTCGCCGTACGGCGAATCGACCGGTCCGGTGACCGGTGCGTGAAATGGCCCGGACCAAAACGCTTCCGGCGTGCGTCGTCCGAGCACCGAGTTGAGGGCCGCGGCCTCGATCGCGAGATTCTTGGGAGTGACGAGTCCCATGGTCTTGGGGGGCAGCGTGAGATGCCGCTCCGCGAATTGCGTCCGGCCGATTCGAACGGTTCGCCGCGCGGTGACGGCGCTTCCGCCGGGCGGGGTAATCACCACCGCCACCGGGTAGGTCCCCGGCGGCGTATCGGGATCGGTGCCGCGAAGCGCGCGCCACGTTCCCTCGGTCACCGCAAAGACCGGCAGCGATGCGCCGTTGAACCGCACCGCCACGCTGGACCCCGCGGCCGCGTGGATAACGATGGCCACGGTATCGCCTTGAACGGGCGCGGGCGGGGCGATCACCACCGGCGCGGCGGCCGCGGCTCCCGATGGCGGCCGCACCTGACCTGCCAGCGCGAGCAGCGCGACCGCCGCGACCGCCCGGCCCCACGTCCACGCACGCCGGCGAGCGGCGGGGCGTCCGCGGTTCACGATTTCGGACTGCTCACGGTCCACAGAGGTGCCCACGGCCGTTCCGTATGATTTGTTCCTCGACGGCGGTCACGGTGCCTCCGGGTGGCTACGCGGTGTCGGGGGTCAGCAGGTCCCGCAGCCAGTCGCCGACCAGATTGAAGCCCATCACCGTCAGCATGATCGCGAGTCCCGGAAAGGTCGAATCCCACCACGCCGTCTGGATGTAGTTGCGGCTGTCGGCCAGCATCCCGCCCCACGACGGGATCGACGGATCCGCGCCGAGCCCGAGGAACGTGAGGGCCGCCTCGAGGAGAATGTTGTTGGCGACGCTGAGCGTCGCCAACACGGACACCGCGCCGAGCGCGTTCGGCAGCACGTGCGCCCAGATGATGCGCCGGTCGGCGAGCCCGATCGCGCGCGCCGCCTGGATGTAGTCCGTCTCCCGCACGGCGAGCGTCTCACTCCGCACCAGGCGCGCGTACGAGGCCCACTGCGTCACCGCCAGCACCAGCACGATCCGGCTGAGCCCCGGCCCCAGCACCGCGATTACAACGATCGCGAACAGAATGAACGGGAAGCTGAGCTGGAGATCCGCCGCCCGCATCGCCAACTCGCCCCACCAGCCGCCGTAGTAGCCGGCGAGGAGGCCGAGGCAGGTGCCCGCGATCCCGCTCACGGCCACCGACAGCACGCCGACTTCGAGCGATACCCGCGCCCCGTAAATGATGCGGCTCAAGAGGTCGCGGCCGATCGCGTCCGTGCCGAGCGGGTACGCCGAGGGACGCAGCCACGAGGGGGGCAAGAGCCGCGCGCCGAGGTCCGCCGCGTCGGGCGCGTGCGGCGCGAGGAGCGGCGCCGCGATCGCGCTGAGGGCCGCCGCGGCGACCAGCCCGAGGCCCACGAACAGCGTCAGCCGGAGCCCGATCGGCCGGCGGTGCCTCGGGCGCGCCTGGGGCAGCGGCCCGGAGACCGCCTGCGCCGCCGTCACGAGCTCACCCGGACGCGCGGATTCAACAGGCCGTAGCTCAGATCCACCAGGAGGTTGACGAGCACGACCGCCAGGGCGAGCACGACGACAACGCCCTGCACGACCGGATAATCGCGGTAGGTCACCGCCTGCAGCGCCAGCTGCCCGAGTCCGGGCCACGCGAAGACATTTTCCAGCACCACCACTCCGCCGAGCAGCGCCCCGAACTGCAGGCCCACGAACGTCACGACCGGCAGCAGCGCGTTGCGGAGGCCGTGGCGCACCACCACGCGGCCCTCGCGGAGGCCCTTCGCGCGGGCCGTGCGCATGTACGGCTGCCCCAGCGTGTCGAGCAGACTCGCGCGCACGAGCCGCACGAGCGTGCTCGCCAGAATGACCCCCAAGGTCACGCACGGCAGCACGAGCGACGCCGGCCCGCTGTACCCCGAGGGCGGGAGCCAGCGCAGGCGGACGGCGACGATCAAGATCAGCATGATCGCGAGCCAGAAGTTTGGGAACGAGAGGCCGAGCAGGCTGCCGACCCGGATCAGGAAATCGGCGAGCGCGTTGCGGTGCGTCGCGGCGTAGGCGCCGAGCGGGAACGCCGCCGCGAGCGCCACGAGCATGCCGCCTACGCCGAGGGCGAGCGTCGGCCCGGCCCGTTCCAGGATCACCCCCGCGACGGGTTGGCCGCTGCGAAACGACGTGCCGAGATCGCCGCGGACGGCTCCGGCGACGAAGCCGGCGTACTGCGCGAGGAACGGCCGGTCAGTGCCCAACGCGTGCCGGATCCGCGCGATGTCCTCGGCGCTCGGCGCGGATCCCTGGAAGAGCACCACCGCCGGATCGCCGGTCAGGCGAATGCCAAACGCGACGAAGAGCGAGATCGCCGCCAGGACGGCGAGCGCCCCTCCCGCCCTGGCGGCGACGAAACGAATCACGCGGCCGCGTCTATCGCGTGGACACTTGCAGCAGCCGCACCCGGTCGTCCGGCGGTGCTGCGAACCCCTCCACCCGCTTGTTGACGCCCCACAGGTTCACGCTCTGCCAGAGCGGAAAATCGATCGCCAGGTCGTAGAGACGCCGGTCGAGGCTCTGGAACGCCTTGAGGCGCGTCCGCTGGTCGTTGGTCGTGCGCTCCGCGTCAAGGTACTTCTCGACGTCCGCGTCGGTGAAGACGGGGTTCCAGTATTCGCCTTTGTGGTACAGCAGGTAGGCCGTGTTGTCGAAGTCGAGCGTCCAGCCCCCCCAGCCAAACTCATAGATCGGACCCGTCTTGGCGTGCGGGAGGACGTCGCTGAAGTAGGTCACCTGTTCCACCGGCGCCAGCGCGAGCTTGAGCCCCACCGCGCCGAGATAGCTCACCATCGCCTGCGCCGCCTCGCGAAAATCCGCGTTGTTGCTCGGGAAGCTGAGCGACACGTCGGTGCCGGGCCGCACGCCGGCTTCCGCCAGCAGCGACTTGGCGCGGGCGGGATCGAACGGGTACGGCTTGAGGGACGGATCGTTGCCGAACGAGAGCGGGCTCTGGAACGTCGACACCCGGTGGCCGTAGCCCTGAAGAATCGTATCGATGATCTTCTGCACGTCGATCGCCGCGATCACCGCCTTGCGGAACCGCACGTCGCCGGCCGGCGGCTTGGACGGATCGAACCGGATCTCGAGGACGGTCGGGCTGCCCACCGGCAGCAGCGTGAGGTTGGCGTCGCCCTTGACGACGCTCGCCTGGCTCACGGGCACGCCCTGCGCGATGTCGGCGCGGCCCGCCTGCAGCTCCGCGACGCGCGTCGCGGCCTCGGGCACGAACCGGTACGTGAGGGCGGAGACGCGCGGCGCGCCGCCCCAGTACGTCCGGTTCGCGGCGAGCGTGAGGTGGTCGTCCTTGCGGTACTCGACGAACTTGAAGGGCCCCGTGCCGACCGGGTTCGCGCCGAAGTACGCGCCGCCGTGGTCCTGCACGTACTTCGGCGGTACGATCATGGCGCCGTAGCCCGCCAGCTTCGTGATGATCACCGGATCCTTGACCTTCATGACCATCCGGACGGTGTACGGGTCGACCACCTGCACATGATCGATCGACTTGTAGTTGCCCTGCTGGGGCCCCTTGGCGCCCTCCGGCCCCAGCAGCCGGTCGAACGTGAACTTCACGGCCGCCGCGTTGAACGGCTCGCCGTCGTGGAACGTGACGCGCGCCCGCAGCTTGAACACCCAGGTGAGCCCGTCGTCGGAGGTCGACCAGCTCGTCGCCAGGCCGGGACGCAGTTTGAGATCCGTTCCGCGGTCCACGAGGCCGTCGAAGATCTGGCAGCCCACCATGCCCCAGGACAGCAGGAACGTGGCGATCGGATCCCAGTTCTGGGGATCCTGTCCCTGCACGATCACGAGGGACCGTCCGCGGCTGCCGGCCGGCGACTGCGCGTTGACCGCGCCCCCGGCGCCCACCGCCATTGCTGCGCACAAAACGAACACGAGCACCGTGCGTCTCGTCATGACAGAGCCTCCGCGTGGTGTCGTTCGACCATGCGCGTGCCTCGCGTGTGTTTGATTTCGGGGAAACGCGTCCCTGCAGGAGATCAGACGGGCTGTTCGGCAGGGCCGCCGTACCGAACACCGGGAACCCGGACAAGGTGACCGACGGCGAGCGCCTCCACGACATCACGCAGAAACTGCGCGACTGGGGCTATCTGTCGCATTTCCCCGACGCCGAGCGGGACGTGGCCTGGCTGCTCGAGCAGCTCGCCGAGCGGGACGCGCGGATCGCCGAACTGGAGCTGCAGGTGAAGCAAACGGAGTGGATCCTGTCGCTGCCCTGACGAACTGGTGGCCCCAGGGGAATTCGAATCCCCGTTTCGGCCTTGAGAGGGCCGCGTCCTAGGCCTCTAGACGATGGGGCCGTCCGGCCGGTTCAAAGTATACCAACCGACCGGGACAGCGGCAACCGGTCTCCCCGCATCGGTAGTGTACGCTGCGTTGTGGACTTTCGAAGAGGAGCCCCAAAACGAGGGGCGTACCCCCCATCCAACAACCCGATCCCACATTGAAAGGAGGATACGCCCGTGGCCAGTGTGCCAGCACTGACCGATCTCACCGTAGCC